>JAZULU010000071.1:0-4000 GCA_045603265.1 Clostridia bacterium | reverse complement strand
CAACAGTGATTCTGTTTCTGCTCGCAACCACAGTTATTATTCCAATTACCTAAATCGGAAAATATAGGTTGAAAATTATTCTGATATCTATTCATATTATCCCCCATTTAAATATGATACGGAAAAACATTTCCGATTACATAATATGTAAAAAAAGAATAATATGACACAAAAAAACACCTGAAATCAGGTGTTTTAAAATTACATACTTTTGGCAGAAATAATATCTGCTTCTGTTCCTGCAACATTTTTAATTATAACGTCACCACATTTTACGGGTGATTTAAGAACGATATTATCAAGTTCCTTAACAACGTCAAACATTTTTGATTTTGGGATGGAAACGCTTGTTTTTACGGGACATCTCTTGTGCAAAGCACCTTCAATTTTAACAGTGCTTGTAATCATTCGCATAGGATTTGTAAGTTCGTTTTTACCATATTCAGCACCGCGTTCACATGCATTTCCCGTTACTTTATAATCATTGTTTTCATCAACTTTTAAATGACAGCCTTTAGGGCAAACAATACAAATAAGTTCTTTCATTATTTATCCCTCACTTTGAATTTCTATCAAAAGTTCATCTTGTGCTTTTTTAAGAAGAACTTGCGGTATAACAATATGTTCCATTTCACCAGGAGCCAAATGTTCACGCTTAAAAGATGCTATCTTTTCTCCCTTTGAAGTAACCAAAATAACACTATCATTCAAAACCTGATTTACACGGAAGAAAATTTCACAGTTTTTGTCATTATCGTTTCTTCTGATTCTCTGAGGAACGGTATATGTTACGGCGTTGCCGTTTTTAACATAAATAATATCGCCATGCTTTTCGCCGTCTTTAATATAATCGGCAGACGCTTTACCTGCACGCGCACTTTCCTGAGTTACATAGTCAACAAGATCGTGAACGTGAACAACGTTACCGCATGCAAACACGCCTTCTATGCTTGTTTCCATATTTTCATATACGATAGCACCGTTTGTGCGACCGTCCATCTCAATACCTGCACCGCGTGTAAGTTCGTTTTCAGGAATTAAGCCAACAGAAAGAAGAACCGTGTCACACTCAAATTCCATTTCTGTTCCCTTGATCGGCTTTCTATCAGGGCCAACTTTTGCAACAACGACTTTTTCTACTCTTTCTTTACCCTGAATATCAATTATCGTATGTGAAAGATATAAAGGAATATCAAAGTCATTAAGGCACTGAACAATATTTCTGTTAAGTCCTCCTGAATAAGGCATAACTTCAACACAAGCAAGTACTTTTGCGCCTTCAAGAGTCATTCTTCGAGCCATAATAAGCCCAATATCACCACTGCCTAAAATAAGAACTCTTTTGCCGACCATATAACCATCAATATTAAGGTATTTCTGTGCAGATCCTGCTGTAAAAACGCCTGCAGGTCTATCTCCGGGAATAGCTATAGCACCTCGTGTACGTTCGCGGCATCCCATTGCAAGAATAATTGATTTTGCCTGAAGCTGCATAAATCCGTCAACACTGTTTACACAAGATACGATTTTCTCATCAGAAATATCAAGCACCATGGTATCGAGTTTTACTTCAACGTTTGTATCTTGTAACATTTTAACAAAACGTTCAGCATACTCGGGGCCTGTAAGTTCTTCTTTAAAATAATGGAGACCAAAACCGTTATGAACACACTGATTCAGAATTCCGCCTAATTCCTTATCTCGTTCAATTATAAGAATCTTTTCTGCACCATTTTCAAAAGCAGAGCAAGCAGCACTTAATCCTGCAGGACCGCCGCCAATAACTATAATATCATACATATTATTTGCCCTCCTTTGTCTGGCTTTTTAAAATATTACTTCCGTTTTTATCTTTTAATACGTCTAAAGGATCGATTTCTAATTCTCTTGCAATGATTTCAAGAACTTTGGGTCCGCAGAAACCACCTTGACATCTTCCCATACCCGCATTACATCTGCGTTTTACAGCATCAACAGTTTTTGCAGGTAATGGTGAACGAACTGCGTTTACTATTTCACCTTCTGTAATAGTTTCGCATCTACAAATAATTCTTCCATACAAAGGATTTTCTTTTATTACCGCTGCTTTTTCTTCTACTGAAAGTTCTTTAAAAACAATATGTTTTCTTTCAAGAGTGTAATTATCTTTTTCAATTAATTGTAATCCTTCACTATTTAAAATTTTAACCGCTTCATCTGCAATAGCAGGTGCAGCAGATAAACCGGGCGATTTAATTCCTGCAAGATCAACAAAATTTGGAGCAGCAACACCGATAATAAAATCATCTTTATCGGAATTTGCACGCATTCCTGCAAAATTACGGATGGCATTACGATAATTTATATCAGGAACACTCTTTGCGGCAGTATTTTTTACAAACTCAAGCTGACATCCTGTTGTGTTTACCTTGTCTTTATTATCGCTATTTGTTGCATCAGGACCAACTATCAAGTTGCCGTGAACAGTCGGTGAAACAAGAACACCTTTTCCAACACTTGAAGGGCATTGGAATAACGTACAATTTACTTTAAACCCTTCTGATTTATCCATAAGATAATACTGCCCTTTACTGGGAATGATTCTAAATGAAGGTTCCGCCACCATATTATGAATTACATCACTATAAACGCCTGCCGCATTTACAATATACTTTGCCTTTATTTTTCTGTTTTCTGATGAAATTTCATAATAATTTTCAAAATGCTCAATATTATCTACTTTATAATCAAAAATAAATTCTACACCGTTGCTAGCAGCAGTTTCAGCAAAAGCAATGGCATACTCCCAAGGATTTATAATTCCTGCCGACGGAGCCCATAATGCACAAACAACTTTTTCGCTAACATATGGTTCACGCTTGCGAACTTCAATTCCATCAATAACTTCAATACCCGGTACGCCATTTTTAACGCCACGCTCATAAAGCGCATTAACTGTTTTTGCTTCCTCATCATTAAAAGCGAGAACTAAAGATCCTACGTTTTTATAAGGAACGCTTAATTTTTTGCACAGTTCTTTTGCTTGTTCACATCCATCAACATTAAGTCGTGCCATAAGTGTATTTGGTTCAGGATCATAACCGGCATGAATTATGGCACTATTAGCCCTTGTAGCACCAAGAGCAACATCGTTTTCTTTTTCAATAACACAAACTTTAAGATTGTATTTTGAAAGTTTGTAGGCTGTTGCGCATCCTATAACGCCACCGCCAATAATCGCAACGTCAAACATTTTTTATTCCTCCCGAAAAAATAAAAGAGTAACAAGGTACAACTATCCCATATAGGATGTTATACTTGTGTTACTCTCAAATCTCTGTAACTTAAGTACAATTTTATTATATCACTATGATTTCTATTTTGCAAGTATTTTATTCTAAAATGTTATAATTTGTACCAGAAACAGCCGTAGCACCCGATGAAAGCGCTGCCGAAACATCTTCTTTATCTTGAATCATTCCGCTTGCAATAATTGGAAGATCAGTAATTTGGACTATTTGTGAAATCGTTTTAAAGCAACACGCAGGCAAAATTTCTACAACGTCCATCGATGATGAATTTAACTGTTTTTTTAAATTATTAAATGCAAGCGAATCAATTAAAAAGAATCGTTGAACAGTTAAAAGCCCATGTGATGATGCACTTTTAATAAGTGATTGTTTTGTGGAAATAATCCCGTCAGCACCGGTATTTTTTGCAATAAACTCAACTGCTACTTCTTTTGATGAAAGTCCTTCAATTAAATCAATATGCACAAATGCAACTTTTTCAGCCTGCTTGATCTTTTTTACGATCTGACAAATGTTCATAACCGTACCGTAAAGAACAAAAACAACTTTGCAATTACTGCTCAGACATTTTTCAAGACCTTCATCGTCTTTTATAGCACAAATAAATTTGTTTTTTGATAAAAGTTGCTTTAATTCTTCACGCGTCATAAAATCCACCTATCTATTGAATAACATATTTTTTATTATTCTATCAAAAAAACACAAAAAAA
>JAZULU010000070.1:0-4281 GCA_045603265.1 Clostridia bacterium | reverse complement strand
GATAACACTATTCTGTACACCTGAGGGCACACCGTAGCGCAAAATATCTATAAGACTTTTTTTATGAAAACGTATTTTTTTGATCTCAACGCGGTAAGACGCATCAACGCGCAAAAGAAGCAAAAAGCAAAGTAATGCGCTTACACCTTGGGAAATTGTTGTGGCAATGGCAGCAGAGCCAACACCTAAAGATAAAACCGCAACAAAAAGCATATCGAGAATAATGTTTATTACCGTTGAAAAAATCAAATAATAAAGGGGATGCTTACTATCACCGACTGCATGAAGAATTCCGACGAAAATATTATACATTACTGTAAATATCGCACCCAAAAAGTAGAAACGGAAATATTCTATTGATTGGGGAAGCACTTCCTCGGGCGTTCCCATCCATTTCAAAATGGCAGGCGTAAGTACAACACCGATAACCGTCAGCAAAATACCCGTAACAAGACCGAATGCAATGGATGTGTGAATGGTTTTTCGCATTTCGTCATAATCTTTTGCACCGAAAGCGCGGGCGATAATAACGCCTGCGCCCATTGCCACACCGTTAAAGAAACTGACGAACATGAAAATAAGACTGCCTGAAGAACTTACCGCCGCCAAAGCATTATCGTCAATATAATTGCCTACGCACCAGGCGTCGAAGGCGTTATAAAGTTGTTGAAAAACGTTGCTTAAAAATACGGGAAGGGCAAATAAAAGCATTGTTTTCCAGATAGAACCCGATATCATTGTATTGCGTTCAGATGACAATTTTTAACCCCTCCTTTTTTCAAACTGAACTAATTATATCACAACGATTTTCCAATGTAAACGCTATTTTGCAAAAAATTGACAAATATATACATAGGGTGTATAATGAAATATATTAAAAAAGAGGAGAAAAAGATGACAAAAGATAAAATTATAGAAATTGTAAAAAAAATATTTAAATCACCCTTTTTGTTCGTTGCTTTCTTTCCTTTGCTGTTCTTCTACTATGAAGCATTGTTTCATGTTTTTACCGTAGGGGGATTTTTTCAGTTAAGTACACTTTTAATTGCGTTGTTTGCTTTTGCATACGGCTGGCTTTTATATATTATCATAACGCTTTTTAAAAACAGAACGGTTATAACGGTTCTCACCTGTGTTTTTGGTGCGTTGCCCGCTGTAATATATCTTGTTGAATATTTTGTATATCGTCAGTTTAAAGTGCTTTATGATGTAAATACCGTGGTTTTCGGCGCATCTGATGCGCTGGGAAGTTTTTATGATATGGTTTTTTCTCTAATATTCAGTTTTGACGGGATATTTAAAATTATATTATTCTTTTTGCCGTTAGTTTTATTCTTCATTTTCAGAAAACACTTTAATTTTGATACGAACTATCGCACAAGAATTGTTGGCAGTTTGGGTATAGTTTACAGTTACGGTTTAAGTTTAATACTTATTTTCACCAATAGCGTATATCTTCCCATATTTACAAATGAATATAATTTCACATCGGCAGTAAGTAATTTCGGTTTAATTACCGGCATTGGAATGGACTTGAAAAAGAGTATTTCAGGCGGTGATGAAGAAGATTTTGAGTTTGTTGTAACCGAGCCAATGATAACTGAAACACCTACATTTACCGTGGCTCCTGATTATTCAGGAGAAATTGTAGATGCAACACCGACGCCTAAGGTGTACGGCTATCATAAAATGGATCTTAACCTTGAAGGCGGTAGTGGAAAAACTGCAAAATTAAATCAGTATGTTTCATCGTTGACACCCCACAAAGAAAATGATTTTACGGGGCTTTTTAAGGGCAAAAACCTTATTTTTATTACCGCAGAAGCCTTTACTGCAGAGTTAATTGATCCTGAACTGACGCCTACATTATACCGTCTTGCAACAAAGGGCATACAGTTTACTGATTATTATCAGCCTAACAGCGCAGGTACAACGGGCGGTGAGTATCTTAATATTTTTAGCATGATGCCTTCCCAAGGCGGTTCATCATTTAAGAAAACGGCAAGTCATTATAATTATATGACTATCGGAAGTCAGTTGAATCGTTTGGGTTATTACGGAAAAGCATTTCATAACAACTCATATACGTTCTATGATCGCCATAAGACTCATAATAATTTAGGATATTCCGATGGTTTTATGGGCTACGGCAACGGAATGGAGCAATACGTTAAAAACGTTTGGCCCCAAAGCGATGCAGAAATGTTAAGGGGAACACTTCCCACTTATATTGACAAACAACCCTTTAACGTTTATTATATGTCGGTAAGCGGACACAGCGCCTATACACGTTCCGGCAACTCAATGACGTCAAGGCATTGGTCGAGAGTTCAGCATCTTCCTTATTCTTCCGATATAAAAGGTTATTATGCCGCAAACCTTGATTTGGAGGATGCACTTACAGAAACTATTGCAACTTTAGAAGCAAAAGGAATTGCTGATAATACCGTGATTTGTATCGCAACCGACCATTTTCCTTACGGTCTTGATGAGCAGGGTAAATTGGGAAATATGCCTAATCTTTCTGAATTATACGGTTATAATGTAACAACGTCCTTTGAACGTGATCATTCCCGTTTGATCATCTGGAGCGGTTGCCTTGAAAAAATGGATCCTATAGTTGTTTCGTCACCAACATCAAGCCTTGATATTTTACCTACTCTTTCCAATTTGTTCGGAACAGAATATGATTCCCGTTTGTTTGTAGGCAGAGATGTGTTTTCTGAGGCTGAGGCACTTGTTTTTAACGACGCTTATGATTGGAAAACCGATTATGGTACTTATTATGCAAACAAGGGTAAGTTCGTTCCAAAAGATGGCGTAAATGTTCCCGATGGGTACGTTGATAATATGAAAGCACAAGTCAGAAATAAGATTCAGTTCTGCTCAATGGTGCTTGAAACAGATTATTTCCGATATTTATTTGAAAAATAAAAGGAGATTGATTATGCGGAAAATTTTCGATAAAATTGATGAACTTAATGAAAAATATTTGACGGTATGGGAAGATGTTTCAAACATAGAAAGTCCCACCAACTGCAAAGAAGGTCTTGATAAAGTAGGTCAGTATTTTATTGATATTGCCAAAAAATTAAATTTCGAAATTGAAGTCTTGGAATGTAAAAAAGCAGGTAACGCAGTTTGCATTACCATGAATCCTGATGTAAAAGAACAACCCATCGTATTTTCGGGGCATATTGATACAGTTCATCCTATAGGATTATTTGGAAATCCTCCCGTAACAAAGGATAGCGACAAAATTTACGGTCCCGGTGTAACCGATTGTAAGGGCGGTGCCGTTGCATCACTTATGGCAATGGAAGCACTTGCACTTTGTGATTTTAAAAAGCGTCCCGTAAAACTTATTCTTCAAAGTGATGAAGAAACAAGCAGTAAGGAAAGCAATAAAAAAACCGTTGAGTTTATGTGTGAACAGTCAAAGGATGCCGTTGCATTTTTAAATACTGAGCCAACGGGTGATAAAACAGCCATTCTTACGCGCAAGGGCATTATGAGATATTGCTTTAAAATTACGGGCAGGGCGGCTCACTCTGCAAGATGTACAGAAGGTGCCAGCGCCATAGCCGAAGCGGCAACAAAAATTCTTAAACTTGAAAAATATAAGGATATTAACGGTATCACTTGCAACTGCGGTATCATTAAAGGCGGAACAAAATCTAACACAGTTGCCGCTGAATGTGAATTTGATGCCGATATACGATTTGCCGATCTTGAACAATTAAAGGAAATTAAAAAGGTTGTTGAAGAAGTTGCAAATACCAATGAGATCGACGGTTGCTCATGTGTTTTAGAAGAAGTAAGTTATCGTCCTGCAATGTTCTTTAGCCAAAAGAATAGAGATCTTCTTGATAAAATGAATGAGATATATGTCAGTTGCGGTATGCCCGAACTTACGGCAATCAGCGGAACGGGCGGAAGTGATGCAGCATATACCACCGAAAAAGGAATTCCTACTGTTGACAGTATCGGTGTTTGGGGCGGATATATCCACTCAAAAGAAGAATTTGGCTTTTTAAATTCATTAAGCCAAGCCGCAAAACGTCTTGCCATTGTAGCATGGTATATATAAAAAACGACGCTTACTGTTTAATGCAGTAAGCGTTAATTTTTGTATATTCGTCTATATTCAGTGGGGGAAAGTTGGTATGCTTTGCGAAACATCTTAATAAAAATAATGTAAAAGTAAAGGGGTGAAGATTTTATCTTCACCCTCAGAGCACTGACAAACCGCTGCAAACATAATGCCCTGCAATTTTTTGC
>JAZULU010000069.1:0-2604 GCA_045603265.1 Clostridia bacterium | reverse complement strand
TGACGGAGGGGTTGTAATGATAAATCTATGCAACTTTAGCCAAAGCATTATGATTTAAGCCACATTGTTTTGGCTAACCTTCAACACCATAACAGTCATATCATCATCAATATCGGTTTTTTTAGCGGCGGAAAGAATATTTTCCGCCATTTTTTTTGTGCTTTCTTTCTGGGAAGAAACAAGGATTTCGGGAATTTTATCGGAAAGTCCGTCATAAACACCGTCGGAAACAAGAACGATAACGTCGTTTTCGGAAAAAAGTTTTTTTGTGGTAACGGGCTCGATTTTTGTTAAAATGCCCATGGGTAAAGTTGAAGTTTCAATTTTTTCAACCTTGCCGTTTTTAAGTATGTACCCCGGCACCGCACCGATCTTTGTCCAGTACATTATGCCTTTTTCAAGGTCGAACTCGGTAACGTCAACGGTGGAATAATCTTCCTTTTCACCCTTTAGCATCAAAAGACGGTTCATGGTGGAAAAAACTTCTTTTCTGGGAATGGTTGTTTCTGCAAAAGTTTCAAGAAGGTCTAAGGTGCTTTCGCTTTCTTTTTTAGCGCGGAGTCCGCTTCCGGCACCGTCACTTATGGCGGCAATATATTTGTTTTCAACATCGAAAAAGGAGAAAGAATCACCGCAAACCTTCTCGCCTTTTTTGTTTTCGCGCAAAGTGCAGGCATCAATGTTGTAGCGCGGTACGGGAATAAATGTGCCGAAAAATCCGCCGGTTTTGTCACTTCCGCCCTTTAAACAACGGTATTTGCCCAAAAATCCGCTTTCAAGGGCAGCGATAATGTTGGCTTTTGTATTTTTGTTATTTTCCTTAACGCCAATATTAAGAACGTGACTTTCACCGCTTTTACGGCAAGAAACGTGTCTTACGTTGCCCACACGGGCAGAAAGTACGTTTTTTACTTGATTTTCTTTTTCGCGATCAAACTGAGGCATTTTAGAAATTTCGTCAGATAGGGAAAAGAGCATATCTGAAATGCTTTTTAGTTGAGCGGAAAGTTCGTTTTCACTGTTTTCCTCCCTGAACGTTTCGTGTTTTTTAAAGGCATTGTTCAGTTCGGTGATCAAGTTTATGGGCTGAACGCATCGGGCGGTAAGGGTAAGGGGCAGTTGGGAAATATATTCGTTTTCAACTAAAAAATCAACAGCCTCATTTAGTTCGATCAAAGTATCACTTCGTCTGTTTTTCAGGCAATATTCCTTTTTCTTGCAGTTTTCGCATACTTTTAAAAGATCTTTTGCTATATCTTTCTTAAAATCGTCGCCACGGCAAGCGCGTTTAAATGATTTGGAAAGTTCAGCATACATATGCGCCGAATTTTCAATAACCGTCTTTTGTTTATCCCGTAATCCCTCAATGTAACTCATTTCAAGATCGTTTATGCCCGATTGAACACCTGCAAAACGCTTCAGGCGGTGAACAAGATCTTCCTTTAGAAAAACCGTGTAAGCGCACCCCAAAATAAGATTTAAAACTCCCAAAGATAATTTTAAAGTGTTAAGGGTAAAAAGACTTATCATAATATCGCCAAGTACGAAACCTAAAAAAATTCCGCCGCGCTTTTTTGAAAAGATTCCGCCCAGAACTCCCCCTAAAATAAGAGCCAGCGTTGTGGTTGCGTCACCGCCCTTTAGAAGATAGATAATTCCTGCTACCGTCGCCCAGATACTGCCTTTTGTTTCAAAGGCGCAAAGGGCAAGGGATGAGGTAAATAAAAGGGCAAATATGGGCAGATTAAAACCTAAAAAACTAAAATTGGGCAAGGAGGAAATTACAAGGGTGCCCACAACGCACAAGGAAAGTACGTCGGCTTCTTCAAAGGAAAGGCGCGATTCCATTTCAAGAAAAGATATGTAAAGTCTTTTTACAAGCGGCACAAGACATATTGAAAACAGCGCCGAAAATATCAAACTGATTTTTTGGAAAAACTCGCCTTTAAGTAAAAGGGCAGGCAACAAAAAGGAAACAAGAGCCACAATAATTTTAAAGATCAACTTGTCCTTGCGGTAGTATCTTAAAAAAAGAAGCATGGGTAAGCACACCGAATAGGGCAGTGCGTTTACCAAAAGATGAGAAATCTCCATATTTATGGTAATTGCGCCAAGCACCGATCCCACAAATAAAAAGAAAAATTCTTTACTTAGAAAAGTAACGCACAAAAGGGCGATTCCCAAAGGATACATTCCGGGCAACAAATAGCACTTTGCAAAGAAAAATCCCAAAAGGGCACACAAAAAGGGTTTCCACTTTTTCATAAAATCACCTACAGTTTTTTAGAAGATTATACCAAAAAATCAAAACACTCTTTGTCGCTTTAACGTTGTAGAATTTTAAAAATTACTTGTGTTTTTTGAAAAGAAAGGCAAGATGCCGACGATCATAAATCGTCGGCATCTTGCTCAGGTATATCTCCAATTTCCGGAACGCCCGTGTAACTTCCCAAAACGTCAGACTTTATTTTCTTTTTTTTCATAAAAATCACTCCTTAAAATTTCTCTTTATATTTTCCCAAAAATGTGATATAATTATACAAAAGAATTTTTTAAGGTGATTTTATGGAACAGAAAAAAATCAGCGAACTTAAAGCAGGCGAT
>JAZULU010000068.1:0-5128 GCA_045603265.1 Clostridia bacterium | reverse complement strand
TATCTGAAAATACAAAACTTGTCCCGCCTGTATATATTGGTAAAAACTCAATTTTAAGCGGTAATAACGTAATAGGACCCAATGTGGTTGTTGGAGAAAACAGTATTATTGAAAACTCCCAAATAAATAATTCAGTTTTATGGGATAAAGTGTTGATCAATGAAACAGATATCAATAACAGTATCGTAGGTGCAAGTAGCAAAATAGAAAAAAGTATTGTTTCTGGAAATAATGTTATAGGCTCAGGAGTAAAAATAAAACGAAATTCTCATTTAAAAAATGGGGTAAATGTTTTTAATAATACGGAAATATCAGAAAATTCCATTATTGAAACATCCTATGAATCTAATAAAAAGACTGATAATGTGTGGTGCGATAATGGTATATACGGAATTTGGAATCATGAAATTACCACAAATCATTTTCTGGGAATTGCTTCAACTTTTTGTGCTGACAAAATTCTAATTTGTTCAAACAATACACCTTTAGCCTTGTCACTTGCACAATTACTGTCTTCATATTATTGCTTGTGCGGAACAGATAATTATATTTCTGTTTCGAACGAATCAGCTTGTCGTTTTTTTTCTTGTATTAATAAAATCAAATCTATCTATCTTTATGAAGAAAATGAAAAAATTCTTATACAACTAATTGATGAAAAAGGATTTAATATTTCACATTCCGATGAAAAAAACATTGATTTTTCAAAAAATTCTTTTTCAACAAAAAGAGGTAAAAAAATCAGTTTGAATTCTATTGATCGTGATTTTGAATATTTTTTAAATGCTTCAATACCTTTTTCTAAAGAAATCGTTCTAATAAGCGGAAAAGAAAAGTTTAGACTTCATAATCTTTTGTGGGAAGGGAATGATTTTGATGGTAAAATTAAAAAAATCTCAAGTGCTGCAATAAAGGCTATAAACGGCACTGTAACAGATGTTTATGATGTAGAAGGCAGATTATCAAATGTATCGTTTTATCGCCTTAAAATAGATATTTTGAGCTTCTTAGGTTGTGAAAACATCTTTCTTCCCGTATATGCACCTGATGAAGTAATTTTAGAGGCAAAAAATAGGGGAATGAATGTTTTAAAATTGATGCAGCATAGGGGTGATTCGATGCAGCAAGCAAAAATGTTTACTGACTTATCGATCCTCATTGAATATGTTCCCGCTTTTTTTGCACAAGCACTTGCTTTTTATTTATCAGAAAACAAGATAAAAAAAGATAATAATATTATCGTATCCAAATTTAACTTTGTTTCTGATCCTTTGAATGTTTGCAGAACCATATTTGCTCTTAATAAAAACAAAAATGGCGAATTTATCAATGCCGGTTATAAAAACGGCATGATTACAATAATTCCTCGTAATGATGGATATTGTTTTTCAGCATACGGTAAGTTTTTTAATGAAGAATATGCGCCGGATATTGTTGAAGAATTTATTACGTCAAATCTAAACAAAATGTGATAAAAGAGCCGATGAGATTTCATCGGTTTTTTACATAAATCTACTTTTAATATTAAATATAATTACTTGCATTTTTACATTTTTTGGTGTATAATTTTATTTGAAAATAATAATGGAGGTATTTTTGTGGCAAAAACAAAACACAAACTTCGTATAATACCTCTCGGTGGCGTTGAAGAAATCGGAAAGAATATGACTGCCATTGAGTATGGTAATGATATAATTGTTGTGGATTGCGGATCAATGTTTCCCAAAGAAGATCTTTACGGCATTGATCTTGTAATTCCTGATATTTCTTATCTTGAAAAAAATATTGATAAATTAAGGGCATTTATTATTACTCACGGACATGAAGACCACATTGGTGCGATTCCTTATGTTTTTCAACGAATAAATGCTCCTATATATTGTACAAAACTTACCCAGGCCTTGATTGAAAACAAACTAAAAGAGTACAATATGCCAAATAAGATCAAGATTAATTGCATTAAAGAAAAAGAAATTGTCCGCGTTGGCTGTTTTTCTATTGAGTTTATTAAAACAAATCACTCAATTTCCGGTGCAGTTGCACTTGCGATCACAACACCTATGGGAACGGTTATTCATACCGGTGATTTTAAAGTTGACTATACTCCTGTTGACGGTGATGTAATTGATCTTGCAACTTTCTCTCGATATGGAGAAGAAGGTGTTCTGCTTTTAATGTCTGATAGCACGAACGCTGAACGCGAAGGCTTTACCATGAGCGAAAGTAAAGTTGGGGAGTGCTTTGAAAAGTACTTTGATGAAGGCAGTGACAAACGTATTATTATCGCTACATTTGCCAGCAATATTCATCGTATCCAGCAAATCGTTGATTGTGCAGAAAAATATAACCGTAAAATCTGTTTTTTAGGCAGAAGCATGGAAAATGTTTCAAAAATAGCCGCTGAACTTGGTGAACTTACTGTTGATCCTAAAACTATAATTACTGTTGAAAAGGCAGAAAATATGCCGAAAGAAAAAGTAGTTATAATTACAACCGGATCTCAAGGGGAACCGATGAGTGGACTTGCGCGCCTTGCTTCGGGTGATCATTCGCGATTAAAACTGACTAAAGGTGATATGGTTATAGTATCTGCTTCAGCAATACCAGGAAACGAAAGAATGGTGTATCGTGTAATTAATAACTTATATCGCTTAGGTGTAATTGTTATTTATGAAGCATTAGAAACAGTGCATGTTTCGGGGCATGCTTGCAAAGAAGAACTTAAACTTATTCTATCTTTGACAAAACCAAAATATTTTATGCCTGTTCATGGCGAATATCGTCACCTTATGCAACATGCGTTGTTAGCTGAAAAAATGGGAATGTCTTCCGGAAATATTTTTATGCCTGAGATTGGTCATGTGCTTGAAATCAGCAAAACTGAGGCTAAACTTAACGGAAACGTACCCAGTGGAGTAATAATGGTTGATGGTCTTGGAATTGGCGATGTTGGAAATGTTGTTTTAAGAGATAGAAAAGTTTTATCCCAGGACGGATTACTTGTTGTTTGCATAACTCTTTCAAGTACAGATGGTACTTTGCTTACGGAACCAGATATTATTTCTCGTGGATTTATTTATATGAAAGAAAACGAAGACTTAATTCATGATTCTAAATTGATAGTTCAGGAACTTATTGAAGATATGCGTGCAGATAAACTTCGTGATTGGTCTTATATAAAAAATGAAATCAGGCGTCAGTTAAAAGAGTTCTTATATTCAAAAACAAAAAGAACTCCAATGATTTTGCCTATGATTATTGAGATATGAAAAAGAATAATGATGATTCAAGATACAATTTAATAAAATACTTAAAGCGTATGAAGAAAAAACGTGACGAACGTAAACCCAGTAAAGTATGGGCAATTTTACGTCCCATAACTATTTATATCATAAGTGCAGTGCTTGTTGTGAGCGTTTTTTCATATGGGATCTATTCTGTGTTTAATTATTTCTTTGGTCCTGTTGACAAAAATGATAAATCTGCGGTATTGTTTACTATCGGCGAAGGTGCATCATTTTCTTCGGTTGCTACAAAATTAGAGGATGCCGGACTTATAAATTCTTCATTTAGTCTTAAACTTTTAGCAGATTTTACGAGCGTTTCTTCTAAAGTAAAGAACGGTGAATATTATCTTGACAGAACAATGTCTGTTCAGGATATACTTGATGTAATTACCCGATCAACTTCATCAAACGGTGTTATTAAAGTAACCCTTGTTGAAGGTATGACGGTTGCCGATTTTGCTGAAGCTTTAAAAAATGCAGGAGTTATTTCGTCAACCGAAAGTTTTTTGAATGAGTGTAAAAATCCTCAAAACTATTCAGATTATTATTTTATTTCCGATATTTGCGAAAACGATAATTTGAAGTATGGGCTTGAAGGGTATCTTTTCCCTGATACATATGAGTTTTACGTTAATTCATCAAACGATGAAGTTATAAAGCGTATGCTTTCGCAAATGAATAAGAAATATACAACAAAATATACTGAACGTGCTGATGAACTTGGGCTTTCAATGCATGAAGTTATTACTCTTGCCTCCATTGTTGAAAAAGAAGGCAGGGGAGAAGATTTTTACAAAATATCAGCGGTATTTCATAATCGAATAAAAAAAGGAATGCGTCTTGAATCTGATGTTACTGTTCAATATGCGTTGGGAATAAAAAAATTAGTTCTTTCCACAGAACAATTAAAAGTTGATTCTCCTTATAATACATACGTTGTAAAAGGTATCCCTGCAGGACCTATTTGCAATCCGAGTATCGAAGCAATTAAGGCTGTTTTATATCCTGATGAAGAAATTTTAAATGGCGGCTATCTTTATTTTACACTTACAGATCCTTATACCGGTGAAGTTAAATATTCAAAAACATACAGTGATCACATTGCTATAAAAAATCAATACAAAGATGCTTGGGAAGCCTACGATAAGGCGCAGGGAAACTAATGAAAAAAGTTATAATATATACAGATGGTGCTTGCTCGGGAAATCCGGGCGTTGGCGGCTGGGGGGCTATTCTCTTTTATAATGAATTTAAAAAAGAAATCAGCGGTGCATGCGAACAAACAACAAATAACCGTATGGAACTTACTGCAGCCATTGAAGCACTAAAACTTTTAAAAGAAAAATGCCAAGTTGAACTATATTCTGACAGTGCTTATTTGGTTAATGCTTTTAACGAAAAGTGGATTTTTGGATGGAAAAAGAAAAATTGGAAAAAGGGGAGTGAGGACATTCCCAATGCAGATCTTTGGCAAACTCTTTTTTCGCTGTTTTACCAGCATGATATAACTTTTATAAAGGTGAAAGGTCATGCTGATAATGAATTTAATAATAGATGTGACAAACTTGCAACCGGTGCAATAAAAGATTTTAATTTAAAGCAGTAGTTTTCTACTGCTTTTTATTTTGTAAAGAATTTGTAACAATTACTGTATAATATTGACAGTTTTTACTTAATAATGTATTATAATGTTACAATTATATTACAAAGAAGAGGTAAAAATTACAAATGTCTTCAAAAAAAGAACAAAACCTAAAACAAAAGATGAATAAAACATATATTTTGCGCAGAGTTGGATTTCTTTTTATAGTTTTATTGCTTGTAACAATAATTATTTCAAT
>JAZULU010000067.1:0-7987 GCA_045603265.1 Clostridia bacterium | reverse complement strand
GTAGGATGTTCCGCCAATCCCTTTAGACAACGCATTAGAAAGCGTACTATACGGAATACCGCTTTTTTCGGAAAACTTACGTACACTTTTGTATTGTTTTATTATTTCTGATTTGATAAGTTGTGTAATGCCATCCAAAATAAATCCCTGCCTTTCTTCATTTTATGAAAATATCATGCGTAAAATATATCATAGCACCATTAATCGACAATTGCAATATGTATTAACGGAATTTGGTTAATTTGCTTTGTGAATAAATTTATCAGAAAAACAAGCGAAAGCCAGATAAGGTATAATCTCATCCGGCTTTACTTGTTACAGTTGAATATTTAATTTTGGCTGCTCAGAGTATGTATTTCTGACGCATATTTAGAATGTTATTCTGCTCCTTTCTAAAATCGCCGAAAAACCGATTTTGACCGGATTTTGTGCAAATTGAGTTGGACAAAAATCAGCGAAAACCCTAGTGTTTATGCGGTTTTCTCGACTTTTGTCCTATTATACCATATTCCTCAATTCGCCTAACAATCCCTGTTGCTTTCATATATAAATTTCTCCTTTAATTTCAAATCGTGATACTATTATTTGTGATTAAAGGGAATTTATACTGCACATCTTTACTTTTTAAGTCACGCATGATATAATATAAAAGTTATGTATAATATCATACCTAAAACGCTTGGAGGTTATTCTATGGGAATATTTAATTTTAAAAAAGAGAATCAGAAAGCAGATTTGCCTAATGTTGCTAAATTAAGTGATAATTGGCATACACTTGTACAAGAGAAAAAAGCAAACACCAAAATGGAATCGGTTGTCACCCAAAGAAGCATCTATAAATTGCTTCGTAACACATTTCCTTCTCTTGACCCGTTCTTCGCATCTTTACAGTTTGATTTTGATGCCCTTGACCCAAACATAAAAACTAATGAAGATGTTGAGCGTGTTATGTATGTGCTTTCACAAGTTTGTTTGAGATTTAATGGTGGTTTTCACGCCTTAAAACCAGAAGCGATAGAAAGATATTTAAATGCTCTCAGCAACGAAGATTTAATTATGGCATACATTGGAATTGAGTATTATAGAGATTCTATCGACGATAATGCATCCCTTAACCATGCTTTAAAAATTGCAGAGCAAATATTGATAGGTCGTTCGGCTTAAACACATAACTAACAGCGGAGTGAAATTTCACTCCGCTGTTGCTCTTTCTACTACACTATGTATAGCAATACAAAACTTGTCGAAAGGTGTCAATGTTGTATGGGACGGGTCTCCCTCGCGAATCCGCATTGTCCTTCTGATTTCTTTGGGAATAACAACCCTTCCCAAATCATCAATTCTACGAACTATTCCTGTTGCTTTCATAATATATAAATACTCCTTGCTTTACACACATAAAGCAAGGAGATTTATACTGTCTATTCCGGTTTATATGGAATTAAGATAATTTCGTTGTTTTCGCCTATGAAAAACTCAAAGAGATCGTCATCTTCTATACATAGAGATTTTCTGAGTTCACTTGGGACAACTATCGAACCGTTTGGGTAGATTCTTCTTACTATTCCGGTTGGCTTCATTTTAATTCTCCTTTTCGTATAAACGAAATATATTTCCTATTTCTATTATACTATAAACCACCCTTATGGTCAAGGTGCTACGCTATGAGTTGCAAAGCTTTTTAATTATTTCCATTTATCGGGTATTTTATATTTATGTTTTATTCCAAGCTTATTTACGCAGTATTCAAATTTCTCGAACTCACCTGATTGGGGAGTTTTTTTCTTATGAGCATTATCTGCGCAGATGCCATTGGATAAATGCCACCAGCCGATATCTTTAAAATGATAGGATTCATCTGTTCCGATACCGTTGCAGGCAAAGGCTGCAGGGATGGGCACACCGATTTTTAACTGTTCCTTTAATTCTTCAAGATATTTATTATAAATCTCTCTGGGAGAACAGTCATATTTTTTACAGATCGATGCCGCAATACCAACAACCTCACCTAACATACCAAGTGTTCGCATTACACGGATTGCTGAAAATGCTATATGGCTTGCGCTGACAAGTCGCCCGCCGATAAACAAATTATTGATATCTTTAGAATATAAGCAACGATATGGTACAGAGCATGCAAAGGGTGTGTTTCTGTGGTATGCAAAGGAACGGAAGGCTTCGCCAAATTTTTCTTCATTGATTGGCTCGGGGTAATGAATATCAATGCCCCAGGTAATCTTTGCTGTTCCGTCACTATACTCAATATGTTGTTCTAAATCATGTTGAGTTAAAATATAATCGCCTTTTATGCGGTAGCCTTCCCGCTTTCCGCCAAAAGGGGAAACCCATTTTATTTTTGACTTTGCAAACTGCTCTTTATTTTTGCAATGATTCTTTTGATAAGACCAGTTGGCAAATATGGCACGCAATCCGTAATCGCGGATATATTCTGCATCCTTTACCATATCTTTCGTAAAGCCGGTTTCCTGCTCCCAATCTCCGGAAAAGCAATTAAGATAGGAATTTTCATCAAAATCCAAGTTCAAATCAAGGTCGGGGAATGAGCAGTTTTCTTCTTGCTCTTCTGAAAACCAACGAATGGAGTGTCCCATAACCAGCTTTTTGTGCTCCTTTGGCGCAAGATCCTCGTTAAATACGCTTTTTGCTTCGTTGCCGTACATTGTTTCCGCACCGCAAAGTCTGCCAAGTACACCATCGCCACTGCAATCTGAAAACATTTTTCCTTGAATTTTAGTTTTTTTACCGCTTAAGGTGTTGGTGCAGATTACTGAAGATAAGTTCTTGTTTTTGCAATCAACGTCCAATACAAATTCATTTAAAAACAGATCACATTGACCTTTGTTTACGCTTGGAACTTGGAATGCAAACAGTTTTCGCATATCTTCAAAATATTCTGCTTTATAAATGGTGGGATGCCCCATAACAGGCGCAATCTCCTGCACCACGTTTCCAATGTTTTCGTAGGGAGGATGCTTAATTTGCCCGCCCATACAAACGCGGACTTCGGAACTGTTACATCCGCCAAGAACAGGTCGGTCGTTAATAAGAGCAACACTGCAACCCTTACGGCAAGCAGATAATGCCGTGCAGATTCCCGCAATTCCGCCACCTACAATTACCAGATCATAAACAGAAGGATTTTCGGTGATTTCTTTCCAGTTTAGTTCCTTTCTCATCTCATCTATAGATGAACGATTGTTGTTGGGCTTTTCGGCGGAATCCGTTATAAAAACAGCGTCGCATCTGCCGTTAAAACCGGTCAGATCGTGTAATGCAATTTTGTGGTTGCCTTCCTTTAGCAGAAGCTTTCCTGCAAACTGCCAAGCCCACTCTTTGCTTTTTGTGCCAAGAATGTTTTCACATTCTATATTATCGATCTTAATGGAAAACTTGCCGAGAGAATCCTTTACGTCCCAAGTGTCTGTCCAATCGCGGGTCAACGCCCAAATATAATATTTCCCGTCTTGTTGTACTTTAAAATCGGTAACTGCATCCTCAACAGGCACACCGATGCCGTGCGCCATAAGATAAGAAGAGTGGATATTTTCCATTGACAGAGTATCAACTACCCAGCCACCTTTGCTTTTAAAGCTTTCTGCCTCAATAAATATACGATCCATATTTTTTCCTTAAAGGGGATTTACTTGCTTGTCAATTCCCCAAACGGTTACGTCTTCAACCACTGCATGTGCAGGAAGGTTAGCTATATAAAGGACGGTATCTGCAATATCTTCCGGCAGAAGTTTATCGGTAGTTTCGTTAATTCCGCAGGCGCTTTGGAAGCCTGTACTTGCAGAAGATGGGATAACACAACTTACTCTTACGTTATAGGGTTGCATTTCAAGATACATTCCCTTTGAAAAGTTAAGCACGCCTGCCTTAGCCGCGGCATAGACGCTCCATGTGGGCCAGCACTGTCTTGCGCAAACCGAAGAAATATTGATTATTGTTCCGCCTTTTTGCTCTTTTAAGATATTTGCAAAGGCACGGCAACCGTAAATAACGCTGTTAAGATTAAGCTTGATGGTTTGGTCTATTTCTTCGATTGTAAATTCTGAAACTTCTTTTATTGTAACGCCACCGCCTGCGTTGTTTACAAGGATGTCAAGTTTAGAATATTTATCCTTTATAATTTTTACGATCTTCTCCCAATCATCAGGCTTTGTAACGTCCATAGAGATAGCAAGATCTCCTGAAACTTCTTTTCTTGCTTCTTCCAATTTTTCGGGATTTCGTGCCGCCATAATAACGATATCACCGTTTTCCTTAAATGCTTTTGCGGTGGCCTTTCCGTAACCGCTTGATGCTCCTGTAATTAAAACAACTCTTGACATATTATCTGCTCCTTTTATTAAAAATTTTTTGATATTGTTATGTCATGTTCTATGCGTTTTTTGATTTCTATTCCGACCGCTTCGCCTAATCCAAGCATAGTTCTTGTAAGCCTTGCAGATGATGCGGCAATATTTGAAAATGATGCGCCGCGGCATGCTACAAAAAGATTATCATATTCTTTTGCTTCTAAACAGGTAATCGGAATAGAATATGGAGTGTCTATTTCTCCGCCGCCACCGCCTTCTCCGTGTTTGTCCAACATGTGATCGGCAACAGTAGCTATATCAACATCATAATTTTGCTTTTCCGCACCCAACATAATATCATGTTCTGTTAGTACGTATTTTCCAACAAGGCGATAACTTTCGCGCACACCTGCCATTGGAAAGATATGTACTAACTCCCAACCTTTCATACCATACTCTGTCTGCAACAGATGCCAATATTTTTTTACCGTTGCGATACCGACTTCCTTTGCATCATTGCCAAGCATAAGATACTCTCTACCATTTAAGGTAGGTAGCATATTAACATTTATATCTCCGTTGGGATACATATTGAAACAAGAAATAAACATTTTTGAAATGGCTTTATCAGATGGTATGTATTCATCTATATGCTCCGCGTTTTTGCTTTTTCTTATGCGGAACACATAAGTTACACCGTTAATACATTGCTCGTCTTTTATGCCTGCTGACGGCTCGTTATAAAGCGTTTTTTCTTCAGTTCCGATTGATACTTCACACCCTGCATCTCGCGCTAAAATAATATCTCCCGTACTGTCTATAAAATAATCTGCAACAATCTGATATTCTTCTTGCTTGGTTCTGACGGTTATCTCTTTTACGCGGGTTTCCGTTGTTGTACAGGATATATACTCCGTTTCAAACATTAGTTGCAAGTGTTCGTTATATTCTTCCAAAAGCTCCAACATAACTTTGCTCATTGCTTCAGGCTCAAATTGAAATCTGCGCCATTCTTTACTCAAACCCCCGGTTAGAGAAAGACAACGTTTTAACGTTTGGTCATAGGAAGCATCAGGATCGGTAACGGAAAGTCCCCAAGGATATTTTATAAAATCGTTTTCAGATTCGCTGTTTGGGTGTAACAACAAGGAATTATCCACAGTTTTGCATACGGCGCACGCATTTGGAGTGTTAGAGAGTTTTTGTTGTATAATTTGGTGTAATTCTCCCTGAGCAACCCCCGGTTCCCAGCAATTTACACCGCCAAAAACGCTAGTGCCGCCGAGTCCTGAATTTCTTTCTATCAAAATAGTTTTAATATTGTTTTTTGCCAAGGTATATGCAGCGGCAAATCCGCCTGCTCCACCACCTACCACAACGGCCTGTGTACGTATTTGTTTCATATTACCTCGCTATATTCCTTAGTACTCGATGGGTATTCTTATTTCCCATTCAAAGCCATCTTCGGACATATCAAATGGATAGACTTCGACTGTTGGCATACCGTCTTTTTTCTTCATATTTGCAGAAGGTAACCACTCGTATAAAATTTTACTGTATTTTTCATTAACTACATCATCGTCAACCGTATTCAGCTTGAAACAGGCCCATTTTGATGCGGGAATCAGCTGCCCACCGGTTCCTTTTTCTCCGATGCAACACAGAACATTATCACCTTGATTGTTATAGGAAACATAAAGAACGTTTGTTTGAAGTTTTTTGTCGGCTCCGCTTTCATAAAAAGCACTCCACACGTTTTCACAGCAACAACTATCTGTTATTTTTGAAAGTCCAACGAAGCCTTTAATGTAGAACTCATCTGTAGTTATGATTTTAAAAGGAATGCTTTCTCTGCCATAAACGCTCATCTCAAATTTTGGTCTTGTGAATAAATTTATGATGGCGTTCTCCTGCAAGCAGGCAGTTGGGGAAACACCGTGATGCTCACAAAAGGCTCTGGTAAATGCCGACTGATTGGAATAACCGTATTTTTCGCTGATCTTAACCATATCCGATTTATCACTTGTCATAATTTCAAGGGCTGCCAAGGAAAGTTTTCGCTTTCGTATATATTCTGATATGGGGCAACCAACCACAAAGGAAAAGATTCGCCTGAACTCATAAACAGATAAACTCATCTTTTTTGCCATTAAATTATAATCTAAATCGGATGTAATGTTGGATTCGATATATTCGATTACTTCCTCAATTTTCTTAATTCCGTTGTACATTTATACACCTCCCATTATATTATATCATAAGCAAATTAAAAAAGCGTTACCATTTCTTGCAGTATAATGTGTGGAAAACTAAAAGGCGATGTGTTCAAGATCGGTTATAAATCCGCTAATATCTTTTATGGCGCAAATTTTAAAGGCAAAACGTTTTTTATATTTGCTTCCGTCAAAAAGGAAATATTGCTTTTGGGAGTTTTCTATCATTTTTTTGCGAAGAGCACTCTCTAATTCTGATTGATCGGAGATAATTCCCTTTTCGTCAATGCCTTGAGCGGAAAAGAAGCAGATGTTTGCGTATAGATCAGATATGGTGTTGGTGGAAATACTTCCCACAAGGGCGTGGGAATTTTCTATGATCATACCGCCCGTAAGATAACAGCGGATACGCTTTTCCTTTAACTTTTGGGCAATAAACGTGCTGTTGGTTATAACGGTCAAGTTCTGTTCGTGGAAAATATATTCCGTTATATGGCTGACCGTTGAAGATGCGTCAAGAAAAACAACATCGCCTTGATTTATTAGTTTTGATGCCTTTTTTGCCAATTTTTCTTTTATAATATAATTACTTTTGTTTCTCACTTCAAAAGGAATCTCGCGGTTTTCATATTCAGGAACGGTTGCGCCGCCAAAGCATCTTGTTATTACGCCCGATGCTTCCATTTCACTTAAATCGCGACGGATCGTTATAGGCGCAACAAACAGTTGTTTTGATAAATAGTTTACGGTACAGTATTTTCTTTCTTTTACAATATTAAGGATATTATCTTGACGCTCTTTCTTGATCATGTTTGTTCCTTTCTGTTCTTAAAAATGTTCGAGTTTGGCTTTTTATCAATTTTTGAGACATATATTGACACATAAATAATCATTTGCTACAATAATATCATATTTGTGAAAGGAAGTCAAATTATGAAAACAGTTGCTATTATCGGTGCCGGCATGATGGGTTCGGCTCTTGCATTTCCCTTAAGAGAAAACGGAAACGATGTTCGCCTTGTAGGCACTCATCTTGACCGTGAGATCATTGAAGGATGCAAAAAAACAAACCGTCATTTAAAATTCAATAAGGATTTTCCTGATGGTATTAAGTATTATCAGATCGAAGAATTGGCTGAAGCAATTAAAGGTGCAGACTTTATAATTTGCGGTGTAAGCAGTTTCGGTGTTGATTGGTTTAAGGATGAGATCCTGCCCAAGTTAGAAGAAAATGTTCCTGTTATTTCGGTAACAAAGGGACTTATGAATATGGAAGACGGAACACTTCTTACATATCTTGATTTATGGCAGGCAAAACTTGATTCATTAAATAAGAATATTCCCCTTAACGCTATCGGCGGACCTTGCACCAGCTATGAGCTTGTTGCTCACGATCAGACGGAGGTAACCTTCTGCGGAAAGGATATGAACGTTCTTCGTATGATAAAGGAT
>JAZULU010000066.1:0-4098 GCA_045603265.1 Clostridia bacterium | reverse complement strand
CAAACGAGCCTTACAGAATGATGACTTCCCGCGCTGAATTCAGATTAAGTTTAAGACAGGATAATGCCGATATGCGCTTAACTCCTATCGGCAGAAAGGTTGGACTTGTAACCGATGAAAGATATGAAAGTTTCTTAACTAAAATTGAGGGACAGAAAAACGCTTACGAAGTACTTAAAAATACAAAGCCGACCTATGAAGAAACCAAGCGAATTTATAGGGAAAAAGGTCTTGAAGAGCCTTTAGGACCCGTTTCATGCTTTGATATGCTAAGAAGAAAAGAATTCTCTTATTTTGAACTTAAAGAATATTTTGATCTTCCCGATATTACTCGCGCACAGGCAATGACTGTTGAAACGGATATTAAGTATGACGGCTATCTTAAAAAGCAGGAAACACAGATAAAAGAGATGCAAAAACTTGAGAAAAAACTGCTTCCTCAGAATATTGATTATTCAAAGATTTCAGGACTTCGTCTTGAAGCAAGACAAAAATTGACAAAACTTCAACCTGCGTCCATTGGTCAGGCAAGCCGAATAAGCGGTGTTTCTCCTGCTGATATTGCGGTGCTTCTTGTTGCCCTTGAGAAAGGGGATATAAATGGATAAACAGTTTATAATCGACACTTTTTCGAAAAACGGAATCTCAATAAGCCAAAGACAAGCAGAACAATTCATGATTTATTATGAATTTTTGGTTGAGTATAATGAAAAGGTTAATTTAACTGCCGTAACGGATTTTAAAGAGGTTGTGGAAAAGCATTTTGTAGATAGTGCACTTGGTGCTTCTCTAATAAAAGAAAACGCACTTTGTGCAGATATTGGCACAGGTGCGGGATTTCCCGGAGTGCCTCTTGCGATTATGCGTCCTGATATAAACGTTTGCCTTGTTGATGCTTTAAATAAGCGACTGGTTTTCTTGGATGAACTGAAGGAAAAAATCGGAATCTCAAATGTTTATACTCTTCATGGTAGAAGCGAAGATTTAGGTAAAGAGTTAAAAATGCGCCAAAAATTTGATTGCGTATTTTCGCGCGCCGTTGCAAGAATGAATATTCTTTCCGAGTACGATCTTCCTTTTGTAAAAGTGGGGGGATGCATGCTTAGTTGGAAAGGACCACAGATTCACGATGAACTTAATGAAGCTCAAAATGCCTTAAAAATTCTGGGCGGAAAAGTAAAGGAAATTTTCACATCCGGTCTTGAAGATTCTGAACATTATATTGCGGTAATTGAGAAAATAAAAGATACTCCGCAAAAGTATCCAAGGCAGGCTGGACTTCCCAAAAAGAAGCCACTTTAATATAACTATTGACTTAACGCGAATTTTTTGGTAAAATAGTTAAAGAAAAATATTTGAGAGGTATTTTGTAATGATCTTTACATTAGGTACGACTGATGTTCGTACAAAAACATATAGTAATTTTGAGTCTTTGGAAAGAGATCTTCTGCTTTGCGAAGCAGGCAGTGTTTTCGCAGGACAGAAAAAGGGTACTGAAAGTGCATGGAACATGATCGCTGTTACTGATCATGATACAGGCGATTATTTCGGAATTGGTGTCCTTTGTGCAACAAACAAAGAACCTCACATCCTTGCAACGGAAAATCACATGCTTTTTATCGGTGCAGATAATTTCGTTATTGCTTTTGATATTGTTGAAAAGCAGGTTCGTTCAATTATCCCCATGCCCAGTGATTTTGTTGATTTCTTCTATCTTCAGAGTCGCGGTATGGTGTTTATGGTACACAAAAAAGGCGTATTTGTTAAAGATGATGAGGCACAGGATATCTGGCGCGTGTCAAGGGGAAATATGAACGGATATTCATTGGAAAAGAATCTTTTTGTTATGGAACTTGCTAACGGAAAAACCGTTGCATTTAAGATATCAAACGGTAAAGAAGTTAATTTAAGATAAAATTTTAAGCAGTCTTTAAGGCTGCTTTTTTTATGAAAAAATATGGCGGTCAGTAAAGACCGCCATTGTTTTTATTTTTTACCTTTAAATATTTTTACGCCTTCGTCGTCAACTTCATCATCAAACTCTGTTGAAAATTCTTCGTTGAGATCTTTTGTTTGAATAGGTTCATCAGGTGAAAGTATTGCCGCAGTTACGTTGTGCATTTGTCCGTTGCTTTCTTCGTTATCCAAAACTTCGGTTGTTCCTAACGGTACAGCATTTGCGGAGTTTTCAGCAAGTTCGGCTTCGTTAAGAAGTGCATCAAGTTCGCTGTCGTCAAGATCAGCATATTCATCGTAATCAAAATCGTCAAAGGCATCTTTCATTTTGCGTTTTACGCTGATTACTTCGGGCGGATTGCTATTTTTACCTTTGATGAATATAAGAATTATTACAAGTATGATCAGAAGTATTAATAAGAAAACTAATATCCAGATCCAGAAGCCTAAACCGTTATCATCGTTATCTTCAATGATTTGCGGTGTAGGAATGGCACTTGGTGTAACGGTGATTTCCGGTGTAGTTGTTACTGCGGTGAAAATATTATCATAAGACGTATTGATTATGGAAAGTTCACCGTTAATCATGTAGTGAAGATTAAACTGAATAACTTTTGTTTCAGCAGGAACGTTTACGCGGATCTCTTCCTGATGCTGACCTGCTACATTACCGCTTGCTGCGGAAACAGGTTTATTAAGTTCTATTCGGTTAAAAAGTCCATATTCTTCTTCAATAGCAACGTTATTTAAATCGTAAGCAGTACCATTTTCAATAAGAAGAATGAAAACCATTTCGCCGGGTTCGCTAATTTGCTCAGGAGTTACTCTTACAATATCAAAAAATACTTCGTTGGGAAGCCTTAAGGGTAAATCTGTTTTTGCAAATTGCTTCTTTTCTGCTTCAGCGCCTTCGTAAGCATAGTGGATTTTAAACTTAAAGTAGCCGCTTTTATATATGGGAATTTCGTATGTGCCGTTATAGGTTTCGCCTACTGCAAGGTTAAAAGGTCCGTTTACAACACCGGCATCATCGCCATCTCCATCATAAACATAAATATCAGTTAAATTAACTTGAGTGTTATTTGTGATAGTATATCTGAAAAGGTGTGATGCTCCTTTGAAGGCTACTGTATAACTGTCACAAGTAAGTGTTATTGTTGGGATAACTTCCTGCGCTGTCAATAAAAGTTCTGTACCTTTTACCGTGTAGGAATCTTCTTTATACCAGAAAGTTACTGAAGGAGAAAGAGTTGCTTCACCATCAAGTGTAATCGTTGCTTCGCGCTCAAACATCGCACCGGGAACTAAAAATTCTTCCGGACTGAAAATAATATCGTTGTTAAGATAAGCGGCAGTGGGATCCTGAATAAGTACGTTTTTAAGTGTAACGTTACCTGTATTTTGAACGTGATACTTAACAGTAATGGGTGCGCCGGGAACTATAGCATTTACGGGAGTAACCGCAATGGTGAGCATTGGTGCCGCAACGTTTACTTTAAAGATCGCGGTGGTCTTGCGGTCTTTATTTCCTGAAAAATCTTCCCACTGCAATTCAAAGGTAACGGATTTATTATTGTCAGTAGGGTTAAATGATACTTTAAAGGTTTCAGTCCAAACAGAATCAGTCTTACTTATATCCTTTTTGATATCATATGAAGTGCCGGTATCCTTGTTTACGATTTTTGTAAGGGTAAAATCTTCAGTACCGTTGGGAACAACTTTAAAAGTAAGTTTTAGATCCTGAACTTCACCTTGAATGATATCAGTTTTGCCGTCTGCCGTTGCAACTGAAAAAGAAAATGGAGCATCTACAGATGGCGTCTTCACAGGTGTAGGTGACGGTGTGGGAGAAGATGTTACAACTGCAGTTGCCGTAACAGTAGCCGTAGGAGTAGGAGTAGGTGTTCCACCTAAATTGTCGTCCAGATCTTGGCTTGGATTTGTAAGTTCTGTTGCATAGGCAAAGGAACTTGTCACAATAGTCAGAATAATTAAAAGACTTATAAGAAATTTTTTCATCAAAAACCTCCGCAATGATGATCATATTATAGTTATTGTAATGTAAAACACGCCAAAAGTCAAGATACTATGTAGTTGTATTATAGTAAATATTGGTGAATTCGGTCTTTTTTTCAATAAATT
>JAZULU010000065.1:0-26720 GCA_045603265.1 Clostridia bacterium | reverse complement strand
TTGTGAATATATTGATAATATTGTAAAGACTTTAATATGACGATGTTGCTACCCTTCCGTCTTGCCTACGGCAATCCACCTTCCCTGACAAGGGAAGGCGGGAAACTACAACTAATAAAAAAAGGCTCCCCTTGTCAGGGGAGCTGTTGAGCGTTAGCGAAACTGAGGGGTAGTAAATGTTGCAAGCCCATTCTCTCCCTCTTGCGCACATTATAAAGCAACTACCCTTCCGTCACGCTAACGCGTGCCACCTTCCCTGACAAGGGAAGGCTTCTTTCGAGGGAACCTGACAAGGGAAGGCTTTTTAAATTTTTCTTGAATTATCAGTTTTACTATGATATCATAATTCTGAGGTGAGTTTATGAAGCAATATAATAAAGAAAATATTTCTTTAGCGCGAGAATTGCGAAAAAATATGACACCGTGGGAAAGAAAACTTTGGTATGATTTTTTGCGCAATTATGCCATAAAATTTCAACGACAAAAGGCTATCGGTAACTATATTGCTGACTTTTATTGTGCAAAGGCACGTCTCATTATTGAGCTTGACGGTGGTGGACATTACACAGACGAGCAAATTCAAAAAGATAATGAGCGCACGGCTGAATTGGAAAAACTTAATTTACATATGATTCGTATATGTAACCTTGATATTGATAAAAACTTTTATGGAGTTTGTGAATATATTGATAATATTGTAAAGACTTTAATATGACGATGTTGCTACCCTTCCGTCTTGCCTACGGCAATCCACCTTCCCTGACAAGGGAAGGCTTTTCTTATAAAAAAACAGGACGTGATATTCACGCCCTGTTTTACTTATTAGGTTTAACTTATTTAAGTGTAACTGTTGCGCCAACTTCTTCAAGCTTAGCCTTAAGAGCTTCTGCTTCGTCCTTAGCTGCGCCTTCCTTAAGAGCCTTGGGAGCTGCTTCAACAAGGTCCTTAGCATCTTTAAGGCCAAGACCAAGAGCTTCCTTAACTGCCTTGATAACGTCAAGTTTCTTCTCGCCGAAGGATTCAAGAATTACATCGAACTCTGTCTTCTCTTCTGCTGCTGCGCCTGCTGCTGCACCGCCAGCTACCATTACGGGTGCTGCTGCTGATACACCAAATTCTTCCTCAAGCATTGTTACTAATTCAGCGATTTCAAGGAGAGTCTTCTCTTTGATTGCTGCAACGATTTCTGCATTTGTCATTTTAATTTTCCTCCAATTTTTTAAAAATTATGCTTCTTTCTTTTCTTTGATTGCATTAAGTGCATAAGCAAGATTACGCACATTGCCCTGAAGTGTCCAGATAAGCTGAACAATAAGAGCGTCTTTTCCGGGGAGCTTTGCAAGAGCTTCCTCTTCGCTTACAGACGTTACTTTTCCGTCCATATAGCCGCACTTGATAGTGCATTTTTCGGTTGATTTGCCGAACTCATAGAGAATCTTTGCAGGAGCAACAACATCATCGTATGAGAATGCAAAAGCATTTGTTCCTTCAAGGAACTGTTCCCAACCTTCGATGCCGAGTTCCTTACAAGCCCTTGCAACAAGTGTGTTCTTATAAACCTTATAATCAACACCTGCAGCACGGCAATCAGAACGAAGTTTGGTGATCTCTTCAACGTTTACGCCGGTGTAATCAACCATTACAACGTGTGTTGCCCTTGAAAGCTTGTCTTTGATCTCTTCATACAGAGCTATTTTGGCTTCCTTATTAACTGACATGTTTTAACCTCCGTACTTATTCAAAAAAACAACCCCCGCATAGACATACGGGGGTTTGAAAATTTTATTTTTTCGCACTTCCTCGGCAGGATATTTAGGCAATTACTTGCACCTGCTGTCTACGGTTAGCAGAGATTATTTAATTGTAAAATGATTATATAACGCTTTTAAAAATCTGTCAAGCAGAAAATTATGCGTTAAACTTCAAGCCGTTTACCTTGATGCCAGGGCCCATTGTGCTTGAAATTACTACTGACTTAAGGTAAGTACCCTTTGCAGCAGCGGGCTTTGCTTTAACAACTGCATCCATAAGAACTTTAACGTTATCGCTAAGTTTTTCTGCGCCGAAGCTTGCTTTACCAACGGGAACGTGAATGATGTTGGTCTTGTCAACACGATATTCAACTTTACCAGCTTTAATATCGTTAACTGCCTTAGCAACGTCCATTGTAACGGTACCGCTCTTGGGGTTAGGCATAAGGCCCTTAGGACCAAGAACTTTACCAAGACGGCCAAGAAGACCCATCATGTCGGGTGTACAAACGATTACATCATAATCAAACCAGTTTTCGGTCTGAATCTTCTGTACCATTTCTTCTGCACCAACGAAATCTGCACCTGCTGCCTGTGCTGCATCTGCCTTTTCGCCCTTAGCAATAACAAGAACTCGTGCTGTTTTACCTGTGCCGTGAGGAAGAACTACTACGCCACGAACCTGCTGGTCAGCCTGACGTGAGTCAACACCTAAACGGATTGAAAGTTCAACAGTTTCATCAAACTTTGCCTTTGCTGTCTGAACGCAAAGTGCAATAGCTTCTTCGGGATCATATAATTTTGTTGTATCGATAAGCTTTACGCTATCCTGATATTTTTTTCCTCTTTTCATCTTCTACCTCTCCTTACGCATCAGTCTACTACCGTAACACCCATGCTACGAGCTGTACCTGCTATCATTGCCATAGCAGCTTCAACGCTGGCAGCGTTAAGGTCGGGCATTTTGATCTCAGCAATTTCTTTAAGCTGAGCCTTGGTGATCTGTGCAACCTTTGTCTTGTTGGGGGCACCGGAACCACTCTCGATCTTGCAAGCCTTCTTAATAAGAACTGCTGCAGAGGGAGTTTTGGTGATGAATGAGAATGATCTGTCCTGATAAACTGTAATTACGCAGGGAATGATCATTCCTGTGTCCTTGGCTGTACGTTCATTGAATTCTTTGCAGAAACCTGCGATGTTGATACCGTGAGGGCCAAGTACGGAACCTACCGGAGGAGCCGGTGTAGCCTTACCTGCAGTGATCTGCAGTTTTACGATACCTGTAATCTTTTTAGCCATAATTACACCTCCTCAATAAAGTGCATGTGGTTATGCGGACGCATTAGAAAAATTTTACGCCCTCCCACCCCATCCGCTATAGCTCGAGCGGACAGTATATAATGACGCTTTTGCGAAATTATACTTTTTTAACGTGAATAAAGTCAAGTTCAATGGTGTTTTCACGGTTGAAAAGTGAAACCTTGATCTTAACTTTCTGACGTACGGTGTCAACCTCTTCAGCAACACCCTGGTGGCCCTCAAAAGGACCTGAAACGATGTCGATCACATCGCCAACGGCAATATCGGTCTTAACGCGAACATTTTCAAGACCCATGCGGCGAACTTCCTCATTAGTAAGAGGAATCGGAACTTTTGATCCCGGACCTACAAAGCCTGTAACACCGCGTGTATTGCGGATGAGATAAAGCGTTTGCTTGGTCATGATCATTTTGATCATAACATAACTGGGGAACAACTTGTGTTGTACCACCTTACGCTTATCGTTCTTAACTTCCATAACTTCTTCAACGGGAATCTTAACCTCAAAGATATAATCCTGGAGGCTCATATTCTCAACCATCTTCTGTATGCTGTCAAGAACTTTATTCTCGTATCCTGAATAAGTATGTACTACATACCACTTGCCTTCATTTTCCTGAATATTACTCATTACAAACAGCCTCCGTTATTTAAGCACCGAATAATCCGCTTAATACACCCGGAAGTCCATCAGTTTTGGTAATAACATCAATAAGTGCAGAAACACCAATATCCATTACGGCAAGAAGTGCAGAACATACGATTACGAACAAAAGAACGCAAGCTGCATAGGTACGAAGATCTGCCTTCGTAGGCCAGCTTACCTTTTTAAGCTCGGATACCATCTCACCGAAGGGATGCTTTCTGGGCTTCTTTTCTTTTTTCTTTTCAGTCTTAACTGCCTTTTCTTTGTTATCTGACATATTTATCACACCTTTAATATTATAAGAAAATTATTTTGTTTCCTTGTGCAAGGTATGCTTCTTGCAGAATCTGCAATACTTCTGAAGCTCGATACGTTCTGCGTTGTTTTTCTTGTTTTTCATTGTATCGTAATTTCTATTCTTGCACTCTGTACAAGCAAGAGTAATTTTCGTTCTCTGTCCAACTGCCATTTTAAGCACCTCCCAAAAATAAAACAAACTGCTCCAATGTTAAGCCATAATAAAATACCACATTTTTCATGGTCTGTCAAACGATATTTAAGTTTTTTTGTAAATTTTTTTATTTTCCTTTTTTCAAGCGAGAAATTGCTTTGCGAAGTTTCTTTCTTGACTGCTCAGCAAAGGTGAAAAGTTTATGCCAGAAAGGTCTGATCATAAGATCAAACTCACCTATCATCTCAGTTGCTTCGCCTGCAAAACCTTTTTTGAACTTATATAATCCGTAAATAGGATTGTTTTCATCTTCAATTATTCCGGGAACACCGCGGAGGTCATAAACAGTACAACCGTTTTCCATACTCCAGCGTATCATTTCCCACTGAATAAGATAGTTGGGCATGTAATTACGGAATTTGTTGCCTGATGCGCCGTAAAGATATAAGCATTTATTTCCGTAAAGACCTGCCATTGTGCCGGAAACACATTCCATATGTTCCTCATCTTCACCTGCATAGGCAAGAAAGATTCTGCAATATTTGCCAAGCGCATCGTACATACGGTAAAAATAATTGATATCTCTTATTACGAAACCGTCACGCTCACCCGTTGTCTGCATAAGTTCAAAGAATGTTGGAATATCTTCACGAGTACCGACTTTTATCTGAACGCCTTTTTTCTTTGCAACCTTAATGTTATAACGTGTTTTATGGTGGAAGCCTGCAAGAAGTTCTTCCTCACTTTTATCTTTAAGATCAACACGCATTAAAAAGCGTGCCTGAACACCCTCAAGATTATAATAGTCATTTTTAAGTTTGTAGCCAAGTTCTTTCATATACTCGGCATACTCGGTATCGGTAGCCACGGTATCTGTATCGATCTTCAATGTCATTGCATTATATTTTTTTGCAATTTCCATTGCGCCATCTGTAAGTTTTTTAAGGACTTCTTTATTATGTAGATCGCAGATAGGTCCGCGGGGTGCGTACATAAAGGTACACGGAAACATGGGGATCTTTCTTATAAGGATACTCATAGTACCTTCTATTTTGCCTTCTTCGTCCCTTACGATGACAAATTCATTGGTCCACTGTGATTTTACCTTACCCCATTCAACTGACTGCAAAATATGACTGCGTTCATGGTTGACGGTAAATTCGGTGTACTCTTTAAAAAGTTCGTCCGTCATTTTCATAATATTTAATCCTCCCTGGTAATTTTAAGTTGTGATAAAAGTTCTTCTTCTTTTGCGCGCATCTCCGTTTTTTCATCATCTACCATGTGATCGAAACCAAGAAGATGCAAAACACCATGAATGCATAAATATGCCGCTTCGCGCTTTTGACTGTGACCGTACTCCTCAGCCTGCTCCTTAAGTCTGGGAAGGCTAATTATTATATCACCAAGCATGATGCATCCCGTTTCGGGATTTTCAAAAGGTTTTTCTCCGCCGCGCCTGTCCCACAAAGGAAAGGAAAGAACGTCCGTTTCACTGTCTATCCCTCTGTGTTCCCTATTTATTTCGCGAATAGTTTCGCCATCGGTAAGAGTAACGGTAATTTCAAAATCTTTGTGTTCAAGAATTGCCTCACCGCCAAACATTGCAACCTTTTCAAGAATCTCACATATTTCGGTGCTTTCGCTGTTATTTATTTCATCAATGATCTCAATCATTTTTTACCCTCCTGATTATCGTACTTTATTCTTGTATGATATACGGCAGTAAGGGTGTTAAGGAATGATTGCTTCAATACGTTTATATCTTTAAGCGTAAGTTCACTGGCATCAAGTTCGCCATCATCCATACGCGCTTTAAACATTCTTTCGATTTGTGCCTTAATACTGTCATGAGTTTTTTCGTCCATTGAGCGTACCGAAGCCTCAATACAGTCAGCAAGCATTATTATACCTGCAATTTTTGTTTGAGGATTGGGTCCCGGATAGCGGAAATCCTCAATCTTGGTATTAAAATCAAGTTCCTTTGCCCTATTATAGAAATACATTACTGCCGAAGTTCCGTGATGCTCTTTTATGATATCAATTATCTCACGGGGAAGTTTGTTTGCCTTAGCGATCTGAACACCGTCAGTAATATGTGAGAAAATCATCTTCGCACTTTCGTGAGGTGATAGCGCGCCGTGGAAATTTTTAGATTCAGCGGTCTGGTTTTCAGTATAACATTCGGGACAACGAAGTTTACCGATATCGTGGTACAGTGCGCCTGCCTTTGCAAGCATTGCATTTGCGCCGATATCCTTTGCACCGTTTTCCGCCATTTCGGCAACAGTTGATGAATGTTGATAAGTTCCCGGAATTTCAATACTCATTTTACGGAGAAGGTCGCTTGATGAGTTTGAAAGTTCAAGAAGTTTAGATTGAGTAAGAAGTCCGAAAAGGCTCTCCCAAACAGATACTGAGCCTGCAGTAAACAGTGCCGCAATTATACCGCCTGCAAAACTGTATATGGCAGTTTTCACACACGCATCTAAAGCACGACCTGCAGTCCACATAACTGCAAAGGCAGTAACCATTCCCACAAAGCCTGCAAAAAATCCGGGAAGTAACATCTTTGCTCGGGTTGAACTGGCGCGTGCATTTTTACAAACATATATGGCTGCCATGCCTCCAGTTAACGAAGAAATCATTATTGCAATGGCATCGGTGGTAAATACACCTGCTTCATCTGAAATGAACAATGCAAGAATAACCGATAAAACAGTATTTACAACAAGTGCAAGTTGCTCATTAAACAACATTGCTATAAGTATTGTGCCTATTGCGGCATTCATCATTTTTTCCCAGCCAGCACTCTTTAAGAGCAGTGCAATAAGTATATCAACAAGAATAAGAATGCACAACAATAATATTTTTTTAGGCTGAACTACTGTTTTCTTATCAAAGATCCAAATATACCATGCTGAAACGATAAGTAAAACCATTACAAGGCCTACAGAACCGATAACGAAGGGATAGGCAAAACTGCTTTCTTCAAGCATGCCCAGTTCAGAAAGCATATCGTAATGTGCCTGAGTTACAGTTTCATCTTTTAAAACGATGGGATTTCCTTTTCGAATAATAACGGGTTCAACAGCATCTTCCGCAACTTTTTTTGCTTGTTCAGTAGCCTCAACGTCAACAAAATTGTTTGCGATAAGTTTGTCCTCAACAACGTCAGCAAGAATCTTTTTAAGTTTATTATCTGTAATTTCATCTATTGAAAGTATCTCTTGTACAAAAGAATCTTTTTCGCTTTCAAGGGACAACTCATTGATTCCTTTGTTAAGACGTTGCTCAAAATTCTTTTCAAACCATACCTGAAGTTTCTTTACATTTTCAGGATCAGAATCAAGAATTGCAATTATTTTTTCTTCCTTGCTCATTGCATCTTCCGCAAGCATGTCCTGAGAATCATTTATAAACGCAAGTTCGTTTTTACTGAAATTTTCCTGGTCGATCTGGGTATACTGTATATAGTATCCGTCAACACCGTTTTCCTGACCTGAACGTTTTTCATAGCCGAATTCAGAAACAACCAACAATCCTTCAAATACATTTTCCCTAAAGAACGTTTTCATTTCTTTGCTTTTTTCAGCATCCTGAACATAAACGTCCGGCACTTTATTGCTTGCCTCTTGTTTTTGTTCCTGCGTTTTTATGGAATCAACTACGTCACCAATGGCAACAATAGTTTCTTCAGCCTTTTCGCCTACCGTAATTGAGTGCTTGTCCGGCATTATTTCAAGCCATACCATTACAACGATTGCAACATATGCCAATACTACATAAAGAACAGACAGTGCCGCTTTACGTTGCTGTGCGCGGTACTGCTTTCTTACTTTCTGACCCAGTCCCTTTTTTCTATCCCTTTTTTCGGACATTTTTCTTTACCTCTTTTGTTCAGAGCCTTTATCATATGCCCTGATAATATTCATAACGATTTCGTGACGTACAACGTCTTTAGCGGTAAGATGGCATATTTGAAGTTTATCTATTCCGCCTAAAATACTTATTGCATGTTTTAATCCGCTGGTTTTGCCCTGGGGAAGATCTATCTGGGTAAGATCTCCCGTAATTACCATTTTAGAGCCTTCGCCCAAACGGGTAAGAAACATTTTCATCTGTTCAATGGTAGTGTTTTGTGCTTCATCAAGAATGATATAGGCATCATTTAATGTTCTTCCGCGCATGTAGGCAAGAGGTGCTACCTCAATTACACCGCGCTCCCATAATTTCTGATATGCTTCAACGCCCATCATCTCATATATAGCATCATATAACGGTCTTAAATAAGGATCGACTTTCTGCTGAAGATCGCCGGGCAAAAAACCCAACTTTTCCCCTGCTTCAACTGCGGGACGGGTAAGAATTATTTTTGATATTTCTTTATTCTTAAAAGCCATTACCGCATTTGCCATAGCAAGATAGGTTTTACCGGTACCTGCAGGACCTACACCAAAGACGACCGTGTTTTTCTGCATAGCCTTTACATATTTTTGCTGACCTAAAGTTTTACAGCGAATCTGTGCACCTTTATATGTTATGGCTACAACATCACTCATTATCTCTTCAATAAGTTCATCCCTGCCCTCTTTGGCAAGTTCAACTGCATAACGTATACGGCGTTTATCGATTTTTTCATTTTTCTTCAGTAATGCCAAAAGCCTCTTTATTACGTTTGTGGCTACCTGTATTTTTTCTTCATTATCACTATCAACTGAAAGTTTATCATCTCTTAAAGATATACTTACACCAAGTTCATCTTCAATTATGCGGATATTTTCATCCTGCATTCCGAAAAGTTCGGTAAGATATTCTGCATTGTCAATGTTGATATACTCCATTTATTATCCCCTTATCGCAACGTCCTCCACCGTTTCAATATAGACGTCTATTTTTAAATAACCGTCTGATTCTTCTGCGGTAGTTTTAGTTTCGTAAATTTCAGCATTTTCAGGCAGAGTTAATTTGAGTCTGTTTATTATTTCCGCCTCTATAACTTTTATTTTTTCTTCTTTATTTACACTTTTTACTACACTGTGCAATTCTTTTTGTTTAATTTTATTTATTTTTATAGGAAGAAAAAACGTATTGATTTCTTCTTTTTCCTCAGAAAAATGCTCAAAATCATTTTTTCCTTTTGTAGTAATATTCATTCCGAAAAATTTAATTTCAAAAAAAGCGTTGATATTTCCCGTTTCTTCAAAAACAGTATCTTTAAGCGGCACTTCCTCGGAATCATAGTACCATACGCTTGCAATGGCCTTTCCTTCAGCCTTTACCGGAAAAACTTCTTCCCCGAATTTCTGTGATGCTTCAATAAGCACCTGTCCTTTTGATACCGTTTGCCCGTTTAGAACTTTTGCCGTTCCGCCCGTAACTATGAGATTACGGATAACACAATCCTTTTTAGCAACAATATTACCTTGTTGTATTTGCGGTACTTTTAAAGAATCGTCCGTCTTTATGTACACTTCAACTACCGTTCCGTTTATAAATACAGAGTTCCATAAAATATCAGGATCACTTTTGCTTATAACATTTTCAAGTTCTTCTGTTTTATTTACAACTTTATTGCGCCAATTAAGCATGCCTTGCTTGCTGACTATTTCCTCTATCGCCGCTACGTTATCATACCCGACAACTTTTACCGACCATGTTCTTGAAAATAAAACGAATAATCCTATTAGGGCAAGAGCCATAGTCGCCCACAAAAAGAATCTTTTTGAATTTGACGTTATCTTATATGATGCCCCGTGCCGTTTCAACGTATCGATCTTATATTTATTGTTAAGAAGTTTTTTTAGTTTATCAACGTGCTTTCTATACACGTCAGCTTCCATTACTGCATAATCACATCTTTTTGCATTTCTGATCACAATGCCGTTTTCCGATGAAAGATTAAGAATATTCTGTGTATTGAGTCCCGTAAAACGCAATCTTTCGTAGGAATATAAATTGCCGTATAATAATTTTATCATAATTATCCTTTCAGGTCAAATATTCTATTCTAAAAATTTTACCTTTTATTTTTAAATTACACCCGACAAGTTCATTTATCGATAAATTTTCGCCCGAAATTGCAATAAGACGCTTACGACAATAGATTTTTATACACTCTTTTTTCATATCGGCAATGCCCGAATGATTTTCTATAAAGACAAAATCGTCCTCCCACAAAGAAATTTTTAAAAATCCTGCACCTTCAGGAGCAAGACCGCTTTTATACATAACGCTTTTCATAAAAACACCTCATAAGAATTTATGAGGAATTTAAACAAAAAATAACCGACAGCCTTTGCTATCGGTTACTTTTCAATTCTAAATTAAAGAGAATTAGTACTTTCTCTTTCTTGCAGCCTCAGCCTTTTTCTTTCTCTTTACACTGGGCTTTTCATAGTGCTCTCTTTTACGAACCTCGGCAAGAACGCCAGCACGAGCGCATTTACGCTTAAAACGCTTAAGAGCATTTTCCAAGGATTCATTTTCACCAACATGAATTTCTGACATCTATATCCCTCCCCTCGGTATGGTATAACACGAGAGTCATTTCTCATATTCACGAGGCAATTATAACAAATAAACATGAAAACTGTCAAACACTTTTGACATTTTTTTTGAAAAAATATTTTTATATATTGTTTTTGGGAAGAAAAAATGATATAATACACTAAAAATATATGAGGTTTATTATGAGAAAAATAGTATTTTTTGATCTTGACGGCACAATTTCAGATTCAGGCGAAGGAATAATCAACGGATTGACTTATGCCCAGGACAAATTGAAATTAAGAGAACTTTCCCTTGAAGAGAAGCGTTCTTGTATCGGTCCGCCCTTTGCCCGAATTCTTATGAAGGTATGGAATCTTTCCTTTGAAGAAGCCGAACACGTTATCGATGTTTACCGTGAATATTATAATGTTACGGGTATTTATGAAAATTATCTTTATCCCGGAATTGAAGATCTTTTAAAATATATTACCGATAATGGCATTGAAGCGCGCATTTGTTCAGCCAAGCCATTGAAAATGGTAAAGACCGTTCTTGAGCATTTTAAGATAGATAAATATTTTACAACCCTTACCGGTGCACAGATGCACGGAGAGTATCCCGGCAAAGGTGTTTTAATTGAGCAGATTTTAAAGGAAACGGGCGCGCAAGCCATTATGATCGGTGACCGCAACGATGATATAGAAGGCGGAAAGCATAATAATATTCCCACTATTGGTGTTTTGTGGGGTTACGGTTCAAAGGAAGAACTGAAAAATGCAGATTATTTAGTTTCAAACACAGAAGAAATAAAAGAAATAATTAAAAAAGTTTTTGGATAAACTTTTATAAATAAAAATTATTTTTAAGTTACAATTATGAAACATAAAATTATTATCGCATTGGCTTATTTTCATAGATACGGTTGGATCGCTTTATTGCTTTTATCTTTATGTCTTATTCCCCACGCTTCCATTATCTTTGCTTTTTCTATTCTCTATTCAATATGGACGTTTATTGGATACAAATGCAACTGGAAACATGTTTTTTGTTCTTTCCAAAATGCGAACCATCAGAAAATGACTCCCGATTCAATAAACTGGGATCTAATTAAAAAAAGCGATATATGGGGCATAATATTGATCTTCGCATTTCTCGGTATATTGGGTACTTGTGCAACTTTCTTTTGACTTTACTTTTAATTAAAAATTTCATAAAAACAATACCTCGGTAGTTATAAAACTATCGAGGTATTTCTTTTTAGATAAAATCCTTAAGCATTCAAGAAAGCTTAAAAATCAGGGGCGCGAAGATAAAATGTGAAGGAGCTTACAAAACGATAAGTAACTGAACGTTTTATCGCACACAACCCGCAGTTTTAAGAATTTTTCGTGCTGTTTTAGTTATGCCATGCGATTTTCTTAATATTGCCGTGATAAATGCCTGTCAGCCAGTCAACGTCATTGGTTCTCCAGGACATAATTTCAAGCATTTTTGTTTCCCATGCACGCTCATTTTCGCGCATAGCTTCAGTATACTCAGGTTCCATTGTGGTATCGATTTCGCAATAACCGAAAATGTAACCGCCTGCATTCCAAATTGAGAAGTTACTTGTGGGTCCTTCGGTTATTTTATCGCCGCGCTTTTCAATTAAAGCATCATGGCGAGCCTTATATTCTTCTTCCTGACCTTCAACAAGTTTTGTGATAAATACTCTGTGACGGATAAGTTCCTTTGATTCCCTTACGATGCCGAAATCGTGGTACATAAGGCGCATTTCTTCAAAGGGAGTTGATATCCAATCGTAACTATCATTAAACCATTTTTCAGCCGTTTTCTTGTCTTCATCAGAAAATACAAAACCATCTTCAGTTTCATAATAACCGAAAACAAGATTATCTACTGACCACATACTGAAGTTAGTCATTTTCTTTTCGTCTAAAAAAGCGCAGAGTTCCTGCCAGATAGTGCCTAATGCACTTCTAAATTTAAGAGTTTGACCTTTTTTTATTTCCATTGCAAAGCCGTGTCTTTCCATAATAGACCTCCGATACCGTATTTTTTAACAATTATAACACATAACTCTTTTAAGTTCAATAGTTTTTAATTGACAAGTTCACTCTTATATAATAAAATAATGTGTAATCAAATTTTGAAACGGAGTTTTAAAATCATGGCACAAGCATATGAACATTTAAAAATCGAGAAAAAATGGCAAGATATCTGGGAAGCCGAGAACGCTTTCAAGGCTGACGATTCAGATACTTCAAAGCCTAAATTTTACGGATTGATCGAATTCCCCTATCCGTCAGGAGCAGGTCTTCACGTTGGCCATCCCCGTTCAAATACCGCCCTTGATATTATTTCAAGAAAGCGCCGTATGCAGGGTTATAACGTACTTTATCCCATCGGTTGGGACGCTTTTGGTCTTCCCACAGAAAACTTTGCTATAAAAAATAATATTCACCCTGAACTTGTTACAAAGAATAACGTTGACCGTTTTAGAGATCAACTTAAAAAGATCGGCTTCTCCTTTGACTATTCAAGGGAAGTAAATACCACCGATGCCGATTACTACAAATGGACACAGTGGATCTTCTTACAACTTTTTAAGAAAGGTCTTGCATATAAGAGCGAGATCGCTATTAACTGGTGTACATCATGTAACGTAGGTCTTGCTAACGAAGAAGTTGTTGGCGGCGTTTGCGAACGTTGCGGTGGCGAAGTTATCAGAAAGACAAAGAGTCAATGGATGCTCCGCATTACCGACTATGCCCAGAAACTTCTTGACGGTTTAGACGACGTTGACTTTATTGAAAAAGTTAAAACTCAACAGAAAAACTGGATCGGTAAATCTCAAGGTGCATTGGTTAAATTTAACGTTCCCGCTTATAACGATACTTTAACTGTTTTCACCACTCGTCCTGATACTCTTTTCGGTGCAACATACATGGTTATTTCACCTGAACATCCCATGATCGATACTTTAGGCGATAAGATAAAGAATCTTGATGCAGTTTTAGCATATCGTGAAGCAGCACAGAAAAAGAGTGATTTTGAGCGTACCGAAACTGCAAAGGAAAAGAGCGGCGTTGTACTTGAAGGCATTACCGCAATAAATCCTCTTACCGATAAAGAGATTCCTATTTGGGTTTCAGATTATGTACTTATGTCCTACGGCACAGGTGCAATCATGGCAGTTCCTGCCCACGATGACCGTGACTGGGATTTTGCTAAAAAATTCGATCTTCCCATTATTGAAGTTGTTGCCGGTGGCGACGTTCAGAACGAGGCATTTACCGATATTCAAACCGGTACCATGGTAAATAGTGGTTTCTTAAACGGTATGTCCGTAAAAGAAGCAAAGGAAGCAATCATTAAGCATCTTACCGAGAAAGGTATCGGTGAAGCAAAAGTAAACTACAAACTTCGTGACTGGGTGTTCTCACGTCAGCGTTATTGGGGTGAGCCTATTCCCCTTGTTTACTGCGAAAAGTGCGGTTGGGTTCCCGTTGATGAATCAGAACTTCCCTTACGTCTTCCCCATACTGATGACTTTATTCCTACTGCTGATGCACAGTCACCCTTAGCAAAACTTGATGATTGGGTAAACACAACTTGTCCTCACTGCGGTGGTCCTGCAAAGCGCGAAACAGACACAATGCCTCAGTGGGCAGGCTCATCATGGTACTTTATCCGTTACGTTGATCCCCACAACACAGGTGCTATAGCCGATAAAGAGAAGATGAATTATTGGCTTCCTGTTGACTGGTATAACGGCGGTATGGAGCATACCACACTTCACCTTTTATATTCACGTTTCTGGCATCGTTTCTTGTATGATATCGGTGTTGTTCCCGTTAAGGAGCCTTACCTTAAACGCACAAGCCACGGTATGATCCTTGGTGAAAATGGCGAAAAGATGAGTAAATCACGCGGTAACGTTATTAATCCCGATGATATCGTAAATGAAATCGGTGCTGACTCATTTAGAATGTACGAAATGTTCATGGGTGCTTTCGATCAGGCTATTCCTTGGTCAACAAAGGGCGCACGCGGATGCCGTCGTTTCCTTGAACGTGTATGGCGTCTTTCAGATCTTGTTCAGGAAGTTGAAATGACAAAAGAACGTGAAGCATTACTTCACGGCATGATCAAAAAGGTTTCCGAAGATTTTGAACAGATGAAGTTTAATACTGCCATTGCTGCAATGATGGCTTATGTAAATGATATTTACCGCCTCGGTAGCATTTCAAAGGCTGAAATCAAAGTTCTTCTTACATTATTAAATCCCGTAGCTCCTCACTTAACCGAAGAAATGTGGGAAACACTTGGCTTTGAGAACAGACTTTATCAAACAACATGGCCTCTTTGGGATGAAAGCAAACTTGTTAAAGATGAAGTTGAGATCGTTGTTCAGATCTGCGGTAAGATCAAAGCAAAGATCATGATTCCTGCTGGTCTTGATAAAAACGGAATGGAAAAACTCGTTGAAGAAAACGATACCGTTAAAGCACTTGTTGAAGGTAAGCAGATCAAAAAGATCGTTGCCGTTCCCGGTAAACTTTTAAATATCGTAGCAATTTAAACAAAAAAACTCCTCAATCAGTTTGATTGAGGAGTTTTTATATTGTTCTACATAAGAAAATATGTTATAATACTTTTGAGGTGATCTAATTGACCGAAAAAGAAAAAGCGTTAAATGCCTTTGATAAAGCCCAAGAACTTGAGTATAAAATAGGCAGATTTATAGTTATTACTGCGCTTATTGTCGAGATAATAAACTTAATTCCCGGCACGATATTTGGTAATCTGTGGTTATGTCCTGGGGCGTTTAACACACCGTTCTTCTCCGTGCTTTCAAGACTTTTACCCACATTGGGGCTTGCGTTTTCAATATGCGCTTTTAAAGGATTCCCTGTGGGACGGTATTGTCTTGCCGGCATATACGGCATAAATATTTTCAGAATAGGTATAAATTTACCTCTTGTTATCGGTGAATTCCCAATAATCTTAGAAACTAATTATAATGGTATATTAACTGTACTAATTGTTGTTTCTATAATTTCTGTTTTATGTTTAGTATATAATATTACAATGTGCATAAGCATGCTTGTTTCAAAAAACGTTTCAAACTATATGTATGTAAAACTAACAAAGAACTGACGATCGTCAGTTCTTTTTCGTAAAGATCTTAAATATGGCAGAAACAATACTTAATCCTAAAGCAATTCCGCCTATATAAAGCACCGTTTCAAGACAATAACTTTTACACGTTGTCCAATCACTTAAAACAGCATACTGCATGGTATAAAAAAGTGAACTTCCTGGAATGAGCGGTATAACCGCAGGTACCATAAATACAGTTGTTGGTGCTTTAAGAACACGCGCAAGAATTTCGCTGTATAAACCACCGAAGACAGAAGAAGCAAAAGTTGCCAGAAAAATATTTGCGTTAAAATATATCATCAACAAATATATTCCCCAGCACAAAAGACCGCCTATTGACGCAGGTACAAGTCTTTTCATTTTAATATCGAAAACAAGAGCAAATCCAACAGTACCTATTAATGCGCACATAAGTTGAAGAAGTTCTTTCATTAAAAAGCACCTCCCCACAGACTCATAGCAAGCATAAATCCACCTGCCAGGGAAATTGCCCACAGAAGGCTTTCAGCAAATTTAATGATACCTGAAACAGTATCTCCGATTATCATATCCCTAAAGGCATTTGTTATAGCAATGCCGGGAATAAGAAGCATGATATCTCCGATTATTATTTTATCGGCATTAAGCATAGGTAAGAAATAGTCACATGCAAAGATGCCTAAGCCAATCACCACGGATGAAACAAGATAAAAGAAGACCTTATTAGGACATTTTTTTGCAAAAGTCAGTTGCAAAAAGCATATGAGAAGCGCAAACAGACCTGCAAATAATCCGTCAAAAATTTCTCCCCCAAAAAATACCGCAAAGGCACCGGCTGCAAGCACACTTCCTATGTACAGTTTAAATATCTTAGGTGAAATTTTTATTATTTCTTGTAACTTCGCATCAAATTCATATATGTTCATTCCTGCACATTTTCTGCACAGACTATTCAATTCTTCTATTTTGCGAAAGTCGGTTGAAGCACTTTTTAAAATACGGCGTGTTTGTGTTTCCTGTGTACCGTCAGCAAAAGTAAGGGTAATGTTTATAACTGAAGTAAGCACAAACACATCTGAAAGAACTGCACCAAAGGCTTTACCTACCCTTGTAAGGGAATCTTCAACACGATTTATCTCAGCACCAGAAGCAAGCATCTGCTCGCCAAGATCGAGCATACTTTTAATAAGTTGTTGATTTTCAGAAATCATATTTTTTCCTTTAAAAAATGGGCGGAAGATCCGCCCTTATTTTTTTATTCTGCTGAAATTAGATAGAAGTAAACCGGCTGACCGCCTGAAACAACTTCAATATCTGTATCAGGATATTTTTCCGAAAGTTCATCAGCAATTTCATTTGCTGCATCTTCGGTAGTATCCTGACCATAGTATATAGTCAACAGATCATTTTTATCTTCAAGCAATTTTTCCGCAAGTTGAAGTGTGATTTCTTTCATATCCTCACCGCAACAAGCGATAGTGCCTTCTGCAAGGCCTAAATAGTTACCTTCATGAATCTCCTGACCGTCAAACTCAGTATCACGGACTGCATAAGTAACACTGCCGGTAAGAACTTCACCAAAACTTTCTTTCATATTTTCAGCATTGGTTTCCCCATCTGCTTCAGGATCAAATGCAAGCATTGTTGCAATACCCTGAGGAACGGTCTTTGTAGGAATAACAAAGAGTTTCTTATCTGTAAAATCCTGTGCCTGTTCAGCCGCAAGGATGATATTTGAGTTATTGGGAAGAATGATAACGGATTTTGCCATTACCTTTTTAACTGCCGCAGAAATATCTTCCGTACTTGGATTCATAGTCTGACCGCCGGTAACAACGTAATCAGCGCCAAGATCTTTAAATAGATTTGTTAAGCCTTCGCCTGAAGCAATGGCAACAATGCCAACTTCCTTCATGTTCTGTGCGCGTGCTTCAACGATCTCACGATGCTGTTGAACCATGTTTTCGATCTTTATTCTATAAAGTTCACCAAGTTCAAGTGCCATCTGCAATGCTTTACCGGGATCATTTGTGTGAACGTGAACCTTTACAAGTTCAGGATCACCTACAACAACAAGTGAATCACCGATTTTTGCAAGTTTGTTTCTTAATTTATCAACAGTCTGCTCATTTACTTCGGGTTTAAGTTGCTGAATAAAGAATTCAGTACAATATGCAAAAGTAATTTCGTCCATTTCCGCAACTTCATCGGCAGTATCCCTTGAAATTGCGTCACTTGCACTTGAAAAAGCAAAAGGCTCAATATCATCAGGAATTTCTTCACCGTGAATAACCGAACTAAATGCATGCATAATAGTCATAAGACCCTGACCGCCTGCATCAACAACGCCGGCTTTCTTTAACTGAGGAAGCATTTCAGGCGTTTGAAGAAGTGTTTCTTCACCGATCTTGATTGCATAATCAAAAAGATCTGCCAAATCGCGTTCATATTCATAGCGTGTTTTTTCAGCCATAAGACGGATAACTGTAAGAATAGTACCCTCCTTAGGCTTCATAACTGCTTTGTACGCGGTTTCCTGACCTAATTTAAGTGCAGCCACAACATCCTTACTTGTTGCCTCGGAAACTGTTTCAAACTGTTTTGCAAAACCACGAAGGATCTGTGAAAGAATAACACCGCTGTTACCGCGTGCGCCCTTTAAAGCACCGCGTGACATTGCTTTTGAAACTGAAGCAAGATCATCTTCCTGAACAGAAGAAACTTCTTTTAAAACCGACTGCATGGTAAGGGACATATTTGTTCCCGTATCACCGTCAGGTACGGGGAAAACGTTAAGATCGTTAAGGCTTTGCTTATTGGCTTCAAGTAAAGTTGCCGCAGCAACTACCATTTCCTTAAGCAATTTACCGTTAATAGTTGAATAGATCATATTCTTCCTTTCCGGCACCTTATACCCTTATGCCCTGGATAAGAACATCAACGTTCTCAACCTTAAGACCGGTCTGTGATTCAACAGCATACTTAACAGCCTCGATAACGTTATGAGCGGCAGCAACCATTGAAACACCGTACTCGATGATAACGTGAAGTTCAAACTTAACAGCATCACCACTTGTGTTTACTTTAATACCTTTTGTTAAACTTTCCTTTTTGAGAAGTTCGGCAATACCTTCAGCAGTATTTGTGGCTGACATACCAACAATACCTGCGCAATCGCAAGCAGCAATACCTGCAATAGTTGCAAGAACGGTATCGGAAATAGTAGTTGATCCGAACTGTGTTGTTGTTTTGATTGGCATATATGATATCCTCCTAATGGAATTTATACGCAAAGAAATAAAAATAATAATATATAAAGACATAAATGCGTACAGATATATATTACTATAAATTCACTTTAATGTAAAGTGAAATTTTAGTTAAAGACTTTCTTACACCTTGTATATTATATTTCCAACGCGACAATATAATGCAAAAAACTTATATTATTACGCAATGAACAGAAAAAAGGTTGGCTTTTATGCCAACCTTTAAGTTAATCTTCTAATTTCTTACCTTTGCAATACTCAGAATAGTCAGCATCGCCCCAATTATTATGATAGGGAGCAAACCCTAAAAATTCAGGTGTACGGTAATCGGGCAGGTTGTCACGCTCAGTAAATACTTCACGCACTGCCTGAAGATATTTAAATCCGCCCTCATAGTGTGGTGAAAGATAGTGACCTTCATCCCACTCATTCCAGTTATCAAGGATAAGTACCTTCGATGATTGTGCATCTTTGGGCATTTTTGCCATCAAATCCTTGATATTCTCTAAAAGTTTACGCCATGAATCAGGTTGAAGATTCCAAAGTGAACTTGTTTCAGCCGTGCCGTACAGTTCAGGCATAATATCCATTCTGGGTCGGGGATCCCACTGCTTACTTGCAAGAGGAACAAAGTAATAAGGATCTTCCTTTGCACGGATTTCCATTGCTTTCATCTGCGCCTCAATAACTTCTTCCTGAGTAGGACGAAGTTGAGGTGCCTCCCAGCAATATGAAAAAGTTAAATCATATCCGCCTTTTTTATATTCTTCATATTTTGAAAGATCATCAAAACGATATTCAACCTGGAAAGTTATTCCGTCAAAGCCGAACTTTTTAGCATATTCCTGTGCTTTTGCAAATGCTTCTGCCTGCTTTTCAGGACCGCCGAAGCCATCGCGAACACAGTTTTGGAAATCGTAAACGTAAAGAACGGGTTTATTATCTATAACAAGATAGTTCTCTTTTGTAAAATATTCTTCCATCCAGAAAGGCAAAAGATTTTCTTCAAAATCCTTTGAATCAGTATTTGACCATCTTTCCTGAGCCTCAAACATGATAGCAAATTTGATCATGTTTTTATACTTTGCCTTAAAAAGGCCTTCATGGATACCGTGCGCACAACGGAGATCTTCTACCGTTACCTTTTTGCCCTGGTTATGCTTATAGCGATACCAGCAATAGATAAAGCAATTTATGCCGTGTTCAACCGCCCATTTAATTTCCCAGTCAGTTACTTCGGGATTTTCTTCATCGTATCTGCCTAAAAGAGGAAGTCTTTCGGGATAATCTAAAAACTGGTCAAATCCTTTATGAAGCCCTGCCGAGCCTTTTTTCCATGCAGGATAATAATGTGCTGCAATAATATAATCTGTTTTTACCGGTTGAGGTTTGGGAACATAATCGTAAAGTTTTACGTTATACATATAAAAATCCTCACTTACTTATTTGTGCCTACAACAATAGTTTCAACACCCAGAACTTTACCAAGTTTTTCTAAGGTTGAAGCATAGTTACCTGTTCCAAGAGCAAAGTGGTGTGTAGGACCTGCAAGACACCAATTCTTAATAAAGGTAGGTGTATCGGGTGCAAATGATGCGCGTGTGTTAGTGTTACCTGTGGGAGGAATAGGCCCTGCATTTGAAATGCCTTCACCGATAACAAAACGGAAAGTACCGTCTGCAGTCTGGTTGATGCCAAGCATTGTAAAAGGACCTTCTTTAAGTTTAAATTCAACTGAAGCACCGCTACCCTCTTTGCCGTGATACTTTTTAAGTGAACGAACAACAGGTTTGCCTTGTGCAAGCTGAATATGGTGAGGTCCGTCATGACCAACAAGTATGCAATCATTATCAAAATCAAAGGGATGAATTTCAGCAAAACTTCCGCCAATGCCGATAGTATCCATGATCATCATTGCGATACATGTTTTAATATCAAACTCACCGCACATGGGGATTCCGCGTGCAATAAGCATTGAGTTACCTAAAATAAGTGAGCCTGCAAGTTTGCGGTTTTCGCTGCCCTCAGCACCGTTATAGAAATACGCAAGACCGTCAAGTTTATGAGTCTTTCTGAATCTTTCAAGTGCAGCGGAAGCCTTTGCAGCATAGAAAAGATCTTCATCAGTCAATTTCATTGTTACGGGATCGCTCTTAGGTTCAGGCATATCAAATTCTTCTTTAATAATAGCCGTCTGCTCGTCGATCTCTTCCTGTGTAACCTTATGATACTCTGCTAAAAGATCATCGATCTCAAGCAGGGGAACATGGATACCAAAAGCATTAAATACTGCTGTAGGATCGGTGTGCATATCATACATTGCCTCAAGCACATGACCCATAAGTGCAATGCGTGAGCCTTTCATCTTACGAAGCGTTTTGCCGATAAGGCACCATTCGCGAATAGCTTCTTCTGCCTTTTTATCATTATAAAGTGTTCCGATAATAATATCGTGAATAGTCTTATTCATGCGTGAAGCAACACCGCAGAACTCAGGAACTGAACAAATGTTGTCATTTTCAAGTTGCATAAAAGTATTTGCATTTGTGTAATCCATTGCGTTTCTGGGCTGAAGTGCAACAAGTACCATAGGTGCTGAGCAATTACGAAGAACCGGTGCAAAAACTGAGGAAGTTGCATAAGTGATCATGTTGCAGAAAATAACATCAACGTCAGCAGCATTAAACTTTACTGCAGTTTCGTTTGCAACGATACTGTCATCAACGATACCAAGATCAACGATTTCAACATCATTTTTTGCAATGAGATCAACAAGATCCTGATGATACTTTTTCATATTGTCAAGAAGACCTGGAAACTGATTCCAATAGGTGCCGTGTGCTACTGCAAATATACCAATTACGGGTTTTTTAGCGGGAACTCTTTCTAACATTGTAAAAAATCTCCTTTAAATTTTAATTTTCTACTTGATTATACACCATTTTTGTGGTTTAATAAAGGGGTAAAACAAACATTTTATTGTCAAAAATAAACTAATTTAAGGAAAACAGCGTTATGGATATAAATATTGATAAAATTTGTCCTTTCGTGCGCTATGTGCATTATATAGAATTAGTACCCGCTTTTACAACACATCTGCAAATAGCATATGACCATCGCATATTTTTCTGTATAAACGGTGATTATGAAATAACCGTTGGAAATGCTGTTTATGCTATGGGCGAAAATTCATTACTTTTTGTTCCATCCGGCACACCCTATCGTCTTCATGTGCCAAAGAAAAACGTTTTACTTATAGGCATAAATTTTGATTTTATGCAAAACCACACAGAACTATCCATTCCCATTGCACCTGCAAACGATATGAATTATTATAAAGAAGAAAATTTATTGGAAAAAATCAATTTTTCGGACATTGTTAATTTCAATGCTCCTTTTGTGCTTTCAAAACAACACAGTCTGTTTACTTACGTTCAACAGATGCTTGATGAATATACTACAAAACGTCTGTATTTTGCCCAGAAAAATTCGGCCATTTTAAAACAGATGCTTACTTCTATTGCGCGCACGCTTACTACCGGCTTTTCCCATGCGCCAAAAAACACTGTTGATAGAGTTATTCATTATATTCAAACAAATTATAATCGTAATATTTCCAATGACGATATTGGAAGAGAACTTAATTTTCACCCAAACTATCTTAACAGACTTATGATTATACACACAGGCAAATCACTGCACAAATATCTTTTAAGTTTTCGCCTTACGAAAGCACTTGATCTTTTACAAACAACACCTATGACCGTTACGGAAATTGCTCAAGAAACAGGCTTTACCGACGTTCAACAGTTTTGTAAATTCTTTCAAGCGCAAACAGGTTGCACTCCCGGCAGTTTCAGGTGAATAACTTTTTTCTTTATGGCAAATAATAACAAAAAAACTCGCGGTGGTGTTCTATTTGCCTTTGGGAATTATTATTATACTTATATCTGTTATACTTATTTTTTTCGGGTATGGTGAGGAAATTTCTTATATTCTTGCATTACCTAATAAAAAAGCAATTATATTTTTACTGTTACTTACGTTTTCTTACACGCTGCGCCCGTTATCCATAGTAGGCATTAGTTTTTATTATGTTCCCTACCTGCTTCTACTTATTTACGGGATATTTCTTCTTACAAAACTTGAACACGTTTTTAAAAATATACTTTTAAGCATGTTTTCCTCTTTATTACTTTATGTACTTTCACTTAAAATACTCCCCCAACCAATAGGCATGGTTTATGAGCCTTTTGTGATCTATGCACTTTTAATTATTGTAATAAACGTTTTATTTTCATTTGGAAAGCGTTCCGCTATATTCAACAGCGTTATTTCTATAACGATTTTCAACACCGCAATGATTTTGGGTGAAAACTTTAATAGTATAATGCCTCCAAATGCTTTTAGCGCCGTATGTATCTCGTCGGTTGTTTCATACTTTCCCATTTCAATACTTTCCGATAGAAAAATACATTTAACTCACAAAAGATTATTTAACAAAGAATCGGGCGAAGAACTTTTTTACAAACACAAATCAAGGAAGTGGTAATAATGCAACTTATAACAGCAGATATGCTGTCTCTTTCTGCTTTTTCAGACATGATCGACGATTATGCCGTAGCAGGCACACCTTTTTTAGGTATGAGTGACCCATCGATTTTTCCATATTTCGTGCGCACTTGTGTAAAACACTCAGCAGGAATAGGTCTTGGTATAGGTGTTTCGCCCTACACAAGGTTTTTCCTGGTAGATGAAAACGGCACTATATATGCTCAAGGTGATGTGCGCCACAAACCAACAAAACACAACGTAACATTTGCCGGACAGTTAGGTTACGGAGTGCTGCCATCAAAGCGAAAATGCGGTTATGGTACTTTAATGTGCAAATTGCTTCTTGAAGAAGCAAAAAAAATGGGTTTTAAGGACGTTATTATTACTTGCCGTGATGATAATATTGGCAGCGGAAAAATTATTGAAAAGAACGGCGGAAGACTTTTGAACGTGATTTTCAGCAAAAAAGATAATACATATATGCGCCGATATCAGGTAGATTTACATTAAATATGCAAATTAACCTTAAAAATTGTGCAAAATTTTTAAAATTACTACTGTTCAAATGAAGAAAAATGTATTATAATACTATGTAGCCATAGTTTTGGATAATATAACTTGTTAGGAGTGTACACAAGAATGCCAGGATTTTTTACACATTACATAGCCGGTCAGAAAGTTTATGATAGACTTCCTGAAAATATTAAAGAGGCCATCTCAAAGCGCAAAAGCGTTTATGATTTAGGTCTTCAGGGTCCCGACTTTTTTAACTATTACGGTGCGCCCTTAAAATCTGACGTAAGCATACATCGTATGGCAATGATGTTACATGAACGTTCCGTTGACGAATGGATGAACCTTATCTACAGATACATCGCTAAGCAGGAAGATGCCGATAAGGAAATCATCGTTCCCTATTTCTACGGATATCTCGTTCACTATGCTATCGACTGTGCCATCAACCCCTATATTCTTTATCGTGCAGGTTTCATTACACCTAACGCACCTATGCCGGAGCGTTTTGGTATTTACAGAAAGCGCATTAACAATGCTATAGATCAGATAATGCTCAGAAAACATATGAACATGGCTCCTCAAGACGTTAAGATCGACGATATGTTCTGGGTAACTTATGCAGAACTTCTTGAAATCTGCCGTATGTATCCGGTAAATATCAAAACTGTTTACGGTAAAGATATTTCCCGTGAGGACGTTATCAAGGCTTACCAGGATATGAATGCCCGTATGAAGACTCGTGTTAAACCCGGCATCATGAAGCCTATCACTTCTATTTACGAAGGTTTCTCAAAGGAATTCACAAAAGGTTTCTTTACAAAAACTGTTTACGAAGGCTTTGAGCAGGATATCGACTTCATGAACGACAGTCATACCCAGTGGATCGCACCTTGGGATACACGTTATACATATACTGACAGCGTTGATGAACTTTTTGAAAAAGGTATCGAAAGAGCCGTTGAAATCGTTACTACTGTATTTGACAGTTATAACGGCGGTGAAACCACCAGTGTTAAAGCTATACAGACCATTGGCGGCAATTCATTTATGACAGGTATTGCATGGAATGCGCCTTTGCTTCTTAAATTCTATGATATTATCTTTAAGAAGGAAGAAGCAGAACTTGCACCTAAGATCGAAGAACTTTTAAAGAAAATTGACGAATAATTTTTAAGAGAGAAGCAAAAAAACTTCTCTCTTTTTTTGTTTATAAATATTGACTTTTCTTTTTTGAAAAGATATAATATTTGAAGCAAACGAAAAAGGAGTTGAAAATCATGTTAGTTGTAAATGATCAGAAAAATTTCGAACGCTATGGGGAAAGAAAATATCAGATGGTGCGCGAGTACGGTTTTGATGCAGTTACCTTTGAAATGTGCGACGTAAAACGTGTCTGGTACACTCTTCCCGTTGATGAAAGTGATGAAATTCTTTATAAAGAAAAAATCCGTGCCGAAAAAGACGGTTTTAAATTTGCAAACTGCCACGGTCCTTGGTGCGTTCCCTGGCCCGACACAACTGAAGAAGGCTTGTTAAAAAAGATCAAGGACACAAAACGTGCTATTCATAATACTCATATGCTGGGTTCAAAATATTGTGTGGTACACCCTTTCATACCTATGGATATCAGAGAAAAAAACGATCCTGAAAAAGCACAAATAACATGGAAAACAAACACCAAAATTCTTAAAGAACTTATCGAATATGCAAAGGCAGAAGACGTTGTCATCTGCTTTGAAAATATGCCTTGGCGTGACTCTTCATTGGCTACACCTGCAGATATTATCAAAATGGTAGAAGAAATTAACGATCCCAATCTTGAAGCCTGTTTTGATACGGGTCACGCAAATGTTTTTAACGATTTTACCATTGGTGATTCTGTTCGCACAATGGCTAAGCATATGAAAATAATACATGTTCATGATAACTTTTTCAACATAGATATGCACTTATTCCCCTTTCATGGAAGCACAAATTGGGAAGAGTTCAGTATTGCACTTAAGGAAATAAATTTTGACGGTATTTTTGAACTTGAAACTGAGCCTAAGCAAAGATTGCCCGAATACCTTTATCACGATTCGATGAAACTTTTGAAAGATACCGCTGATTATATTATAAACATTGCTTACGAAAAATAGTTTTTTGGGGAGATGTTAAAAGCATCTCCTTTATTTTTTTATTGTTTTTTATTATTATTTGTGATATACTAAATATATATTGTTTTAGGAAGGTTTTGTATGAACGCCGATTTTTTAAAAAACAAACTTCATTTCAAAGAGGGTTTAAAAAATTCATACTATAAAAAAATAGACGGTTTTTTATATACTGTTGATACTACAAGCGAAGATGAAATATTTTTATATGTAAATCTGCCACAGACAGAAGACTCTTTCAAGAAATCTTTTGCTGAATTTTTAAAAGAAAACGTCAAAAAACTTTTAAAAGAGCGTGTTGTAAAAAACGGCTTTAAAATAACACTTTCTGCCGATGCCTTTGATAAAAACAATTATATCGTTAAAACAGCACAGCAAATTTCAGAATATCTTACTTCACAAGGTATTTCTTTTGGCGAAAAT
>JAZULU010000064.1:0-7162 GCA_045603265.1 Clostridia bacterium | reverse complement strand
GGTGAAAATATTAATGATTATGTAAATACCGTTAAGTTTGCTTGTGATATCGGAATTAATGGTATAAAACTTCAACTTTTACACGTTTTAAAAAATACTCAACTTGAAAAAATGAATTATATTGCTTTAACTATGGAAGAATATTTCGAGGCATTAAAAGCATGTATTGAAGTAATTCCGTCTGACGTTATAATTCATAGACTAACCGGTGACGGGGATAAAAAGCAACTTATTTCACCTCTTTGGAGCAAGGATAAACATAATGTTTTAAACAGTATGAACAGATATTTTGAAGAGAATAATGTTATTCAGGGTAGTAAAAGGAGTTAAACAATGGATCGAACAAGTGAATTTAAGAAAAAAGATATTGAAGAAAATAAAGGCATAGCTGCATTTGCATACTTTGGTATTTCTTTTATCATGCCTTTATGGGGGGCATCGGATTCGGATTTTGCGCGTTTTCATGCAAATCAGGGCATGGTGCTTGCTTTGAACGAACTTGTAGTATGTGTTGTTATTCTTATTTCACACATACTTGTAGAAGTCAATCCTGTTTTTCGTATAGTGAGAACAATTTTATGGCTTGGGCTTGTTGTTGGAATATTATTTTATTCTATATATGGTACTGTAAATGCCATGCGTGGAAAAGCAAAAGAATTACCCTTTATCGGCACGATGAAACTTATTCGTTGAGGTTAAAATGATTTTAATTATTGCTGAAAAACCAAGCCTTGCGCGTAATATTGCGTCTGCTATAGGAAAACTCACTCGTCATGACGGATATCTTGAGGGCAACGGTTACATAGTTACATGGGCATTCGGTCATCTTTTTTCACTGTGTGATATTGAAGATTACTGTGAAAACTCAAGCGGAAAGTGGATCATGGATAATCTGCCGTGTTTTCCTGAAAAATTCAGATTTCAACTAAGAAAAAATGCTGATAAACAAGAAGACCAGGGTGTTAAAAAGCAGTTTGATATAATTGCTTCACTTTGTGCTCGTCCTGATGTTGATAAAATAGTAAACGCAGGCGACGCTGACCGTGAAGGTGAAATTATCGTTCGCTTATGTATTGAAAACGCAAAAACAAGTAAAGAACAGTTGCGATTATGGCTTCCCGATCAGACGGAACAGACCGTTCAGAAAGCGTTGAGCGAGATGAAAAATGAAAGGGAATATGATAATCTTGCTAACGAAGGCTTTGCCAGAATGTACATAGATTGGCTCTACGGTGTGAATTTAACACGTTATGCCACGCTAAAAACAGGCATGCTACTTCGTGTGGGCAGAGTAATCATTCCCGTTGTAAAAGCAATTTATGACCGTGATATGGCAATACGCAACTTTGTTCCCGATATATATTATTCGATAAAAAGTAATGCGGAAACTAACGGTCATGAAATTGAACTGGTAAGCAAAGCACGGTTTGAAAAAAATGAAAAATACAAAGCGGAAAATTTGTGTAAAGAATATAATGCGTGTGATGCTTTTGTCAAAAACGTTAAAAGTAAAAAAGATACTGTAAATCCCGGAAAACTTTATTCTTTATCCAAACTTCAGAATTTTCTGGGTAAAAAGTATAAAATGTCCATGGAACATAGCCTTGCAATAGTTCAGAAACTATATGAAAGCGGTTATCTTACTTATCCGAGAACTAACTCCGAATATCTTGCAACTGCTGAAAAAGATAAGATCAAACAGATTATTTCAAATGTTAAAAATCTTGGATACGATATTGAATTTAAAGACAAAAAAACGATTTTTGATGATGCGAAAATTGAATCTCACTCCGCAATAACACCTACATATAAAATTCCTAAAAAAGAAAATTTATCAGATGATGAATTTAAAGTTTATTCAGCGGTAATGCGTCGTTTTGCGGCAGTATTTTGCAAAGGAGACTGTCTTGCGCAAAAGACGGAAATAACTGTTTCCGTTGGTGATAAAGAAGAATTTACGTTAAAAGGTATGGTTATCGTTCAACCAGGTTGGACAAAATACGATGACTATACTCAAAAAGATAAAATTCTTCCGCCGCTTAACAAGGGGGATAAAATAAATATTGATTTTAAACCTTGTGAAAAGGAAACCAGTCCGCCAAAACATTACACCATTGAAACTCTAAATAATTACTTAAAAAATCCTTTCCGAGAAGAAAAAAACAATGCCGATGAAAATGATGATGAAGATTATAAGGCAATGTTTGAAGGATTGGAACTTGGCACCGAAGCAACAAGAACGGGTATTATCGATAATGCTCGAAAAAGTGAATATATTGAACTAAAAAAGGATGTTTATAAAATCCTTCCCAAGGGAGAATATTTAATCGAATCACTTATACAAATGGGGATTTCGATGGATAAATATAAAACATCTGAAATGGGAAGAATTTTAAAGCAAATTTTTAAAAACAATGCAACGATCGAACAAGGCATCAAGCAAGCGCAAAACGAGATCGCATCAGTTTTTGAGGTTAAAAAACTTCCTATTGAACAAGATACGGATAATGGCTTTTATCTTGATAAAGTCGGTGCTTGTCCTTTGTGCGGAAAAGATGTTTTAAAATCAAGATACGGATATTCATGCTCTGGGTATAAAGATGGTTGCAAGTTTTCAATAAATGGTGTTATTTGTAAACGTGTTATTTCAAAGAAAAATGCCCAAATGCTTCTTGAAACGGGCAAAAGTTCTGAAATTCAAGGGTTTACTTCAAAAAATGGAAAGCTGTTTAATGCCAGATTAAAACTTGAAAACGGCGCAGTAAAATTCGATTTTTAGTTTTCTTTGCAAATTTTGCTTTTTTTTGACATATATTTAACCAATGAACTTTTTGGAGGTTATAATATGTCGTTTCTAATTTCGCTTCTTTGCTCATTACGATTTTTTATAGGGCACATAAGTAACACTAACTTTTTTCCTAAGCCTTTAAGTAAAAATGAAGAGAAAAAATATCTTGAAAAATACTTTGCAGGCGATAATGATGCGTATAATAAACTTGTAGAACATAATATGCGTCTTGTTGCGCACATAGCCAAAAAATATGCTTCTGACAGATATGAACTGGATGATCTTATCTCGATAGGATCAATCGGTCTTATTAAAGCGGTGCGCTCTTTTAATAGCGAAAAAAGCACGCATCTTGTTACTTATGCATCAAGATGTATTGAAAATGAAATTTTAATGCATTTGCGTGCTACGAAAAAACAAAAAAATGAAGTTTCACTAAATGAGCCTATAGGAACAGATAAAGAGGGCAATGAAGTTGCACTTATAGATGTTTTGTGTAGTAATGAGCCTGACATCGCTCAAAACGTTGAAACCATGTTAGATATCAGGGAAATGTTTAAAAAAATGAAGCATGTTCTTGATGTGCGCGAAAAAAATATTATTATTTTACGATATGGCATCGGCGGAAAAGGTCCGCTTACCCAAAGGGAAACGGCAAAAATTTTAGGAATCTCGCGTTCTTATGTCAGCCGTATTGAAAAAGCTGCACTTGAAAAAATGAAAAAATAAAATTTGTTGTTATTTTCACATTAAAATCTTATGTTTATCAACTAATAAGGGTAAAATATACTTGTAAAAATATTTAGGAGTTTTTTTGTATGCGTGATAAGTTTTTAAAGTTTATGTATGGAAGATACGGTGTTGATGAGTATGGAAAATTCATGCTTATAGCCGCTATTGTTCTTTCGTTGTTAGGTATGGTTATCAATATGTTTAGATCTGGATTCTGGCTTTCTTTTATTTGCTCGATCTTAAGTACAGCGTTGATGATTTATATAATATATCGCGCATTTTCCCGCAACATCAATAAACGCGTAATGGAAAATCACAAATTTTTGGGAAGAACTGCAAAATTCAGAACATGGATCCGTTTTTGTATAACGAGATATAATGACAGAAAGATCTATAGATATGTAAAATGTCCAAATTGCAAAAATTATAGTCGTGTACCAAGAGGAAAAGGAAAAATAAAGATTACTTGCCGAGTATGTAAAAAGCAATTTGAGAGGAATGTCTAAAAAGTGATTTATTCAGATGAAAAAAATGAAAAAGATACAAGAGTTCGCGAATATTTGATACCTCAAAAAATTATTAAAACATTAGGCAAAGTAGAAAATGCAGAACTTCTTCTTCAAAAAAGCAGTACGCAGACTTTGCTCAATAATAGAAATGCAGTGAAACTTACCACTGATAAGGACAAAAAAGCAAGTATTTTAATTGATTTTGGCTTTGAATTTTGTGGCGGCATATCCGTTACGGTATATTCTGCACCCCAGAGCAATGATGCCAAAATGCGGTTGTGCTTTGGCGAATCGGTGAACGAGGCGCTTTCGCATCTTGGTGAAAAAAATGCGTGTAACGATCATAATCCAAGAGATTTTGAAGTTACTTTATCTAATTTTTCAACAAACCAATGGGGAAATACAGGCTTTAGATTTTTATATATCGAACTTTTAACGGAGTGCACGGTAACACTTACTTCAGTACAAGGAGTTTGTGTTTATAAACCTTATGAATTTTACGGATCATTTAATTCAAGCGATGAAACGTTAAACGAGATATATAAAACTGCGGCACATACTTGCCATATGTGTATGCAAGATGAGATCTGGGATGGGATCAAACGTGACAGACTTGTGTGGATTGGCGATCTTTATCCTGAACTTATGACTATAAAGTATTTGTTCGGCAATATCCCTGATGTTGAAAGTGCACTTAATTTTTCAGTAAGTGTATTGCCTGAAGGTTTTTGGATAAATACTATGCCAACTTATTCTTTGTGGTGGATAATCAATGCAGTAGAATGGACTGAGTATACCGGGGATAAGACATTTTTAAAAAACAATAAAGACCTTATCAATCGTATGATAAGACAAATTTTAAGTAAAACAGATGATCTTGGTGTTTTTACCGCGGATGATTTTATAGATTGGCCTACAAAAGATCTTCCGGCGGCAAAAGAAGGTATTAAGGCACTTACTATGATGTTTTATAATGCATCAATCAATCTGAAAAAATACATTGATGATGATTTGGTTGATATGTGCGTTGCAAATAGAAAAAAATTAAGAAATATTCAATGTTCATCTCTTGGATTTAAACAGATTGCAGCGCTTCTTATTTTAAACAAGATGGCGAAAAAAGAAAGTGCCGAACTTTTAAAAGACGGAAACGTAAACGGCTATTCAACGTTTATGAGTTATTTTATTTTCTCGGCATTAAGTAAGGTCGCCGATGAAAAAACAACTCTTAAAGCATTAAAAGATTATTATGGTGCAATGATTGAATTGGGTGCAACTACTTTTTGGGAAGATTTTGATATTTCGTGGAAAGAAAATGCGTGCAGAATTGATGAAATATGCCCTGAAAATAAAAGCGATATTCACGGAGATAACGGCAAATACTGTTATCAGGGTTTCAGGCATAGTCTTTGTCATGGATGGTCATCAGGTCCTGTTCCGTTCTTAACTGAATATGTTTTGGGTATTAACGTTATCAAAAGCGGTTGCAAAAAAATTAAGATTTCGCCCCATTTAGGCGATCTTGATTTTATAAAAGGAAGTATTGCAACGCCTTATGGTAAACTTACTGTTGAACATACAAATAAAAAAGGTAAAATTATCACAAAATATAATGCACCTAAAGAAATAGAAATAATATGTGAGGATTAAAATGTTTGATATTTATTATCTGATTCTTGTTTTGCCTGCGGTTATATTTGCTTTGTGGGCAAATGCAAAAGTAAATTCCACTTATCAAAAGTATGCTAACGTATTTAATTCGAAGGGAATAACCGGTGCTCAGGCGGCACGAACTGTACTTGACCAAAATGGTTTAACAAATGTAACTATTGAAAAAATTTCAGGAAATCTTACCGATCACTTTGATCCAAAGTCAAATGTTATAAGGCTTTCTGAAGACGTTTATTCAAGTTCTTCAACCGCTGCAGTAGGAATTGCCTGCCATGAAGTTGGTCATGCAATTCAACATGCTGAAGGATATACTCCCATAAAAATAAGAACAGCCATTGTACCAATAACAAATATCGGTTCAAAATTGGCTGTTCCGTTGATAATTTTAGGTATTGTTTTAACCATGTTTTCCCAAGCGTTTTTTAACCTTGTTTACGTTGGCATAGCGTGTTTCGGTTTATCAACGTTGTTTCAATTAGTAACGCTTCCAACTGAATTTAATGCCAGCAACCGCGCAATTCAATCTATTGAAGCCAATGGTATTTTATACGGCGAAGAAGTTGAAGGAACTAAAAAAGTTCTCACTGCTGCCGCCTTAACGTATGTTGCTGCGCTTGCAGTATCGTTAATGCAACTTTTAAGGCTTGTGTTAATGTTTTCGAGAAGAAGAGATTAGTTATTTTAAATCATCGGTAGGTTTTCTGCCGGTGATTTTTTTATAGAATCTTGAAAAATATGTAGGATCGTCTATACCTATTAAATGCGAAACATCACTTACTGAAAGTTCTCCGCTTTTTAAAAGAATTTTTGCTCGGTTAATTTTTATTTCTTCAATATATTTGATTGGCGAAATACCGGTATATTCGCAAAACAAGCAGCGAAATCTTGATGGACTTAAGCCGGAAAATTCTGTAAGTTTCTGAACCGTTAATTCATTCATATCAAGTTTTTCAATTTTTTCTAATGTTGAAACTATTGAACTGTATTTATTTTGATTGCTTGATTGCTTTATATAATCTGATAAATTATTTAATAACTGATAAAGTTTGATTCTGATTTTGTTAGGAGAGGGTTTTGATTCAGCGAAAGACGAGGCAAGATAATGGAAATAAGGATAGGCGTTTTTGAAATTTTTAATTTTAAAAAGTTCTTTTGAAAAAATTATGTCTTCATTTTCATCGTTTACTATATCAAAACGAACATTTATCGCATTAAATTCTTTTTGAAATTCATTTTTGCCGTTGACGTAAAAATTATCTACCTTTTTTAATAACTCTTTATTACCGTCAATACGGGAAAATATGCAAGTGTATTTTGAATTTTTTGGTAAATAAATAATATCTCCGGGAACAGCGTGCAAAAACAGTTTGCTGTTTACATAATAAAAAGCTTCACAGCCCAAAAGAAACATTAATCCGCTTGCTATTCTTCCTTTTTCGGGGGTAGACCATTTTCCTGAAGT
>JAZULU010000063.1:0-2347 GCA_045603265.1 Clostridia bacterium | reverse complement strand
GATGAAAATAACGTTAAAGAGTTTATCTTCGAACTTAAAAAGATGGGTTATGACGGTACCGTTTCCATTGAAGCCGGTATGCGTACCGGTGATTGGAAGAGGGATATGGCTGAGGGGTTGGCCGCCCTCCGCACCTGGAGCAAGTAGCGAGCACGAGAAATCTCCGCAACTGTGGGTTGCATGCGGTATAATCGTTCAGTCATTTACTGTTATGTAAACTCCTTCACGATCAACCTTTGCGCCCCTGATTTGCGAATTTTCTCGCACTCTTTGCGAGCACGAAAAATCTCCGCAATACTGTGTTGCGCAGGGGATAAAAGCTCAATCACTTACGGGGTTGTAAGCTCATTTGCTTTTCCCCTACGCGCCTTGTACTGTGAATTTTTTTGCACTCTTAAGAAAAGTGAAAGTAAATTTAATAAAGAAAAAAACTTCCTGCAAAAATGCAGGAAGTTTTTTATTCTATGGTAACGTTTTTGCAGTTTTCGGTTGTTGGGGGCAGGCAGATGTTTGAATATGCGTTATTTTTTATTGTTGCACCGTCTACCGATGTTAAATTTATAATCGGTGCATGAATAATATCAAAAGTATTATCGGTGATAACTATATTTTTGTGTATCATTACCTTTGTTTTGTGACCATCGTGAGAGGATGCTGAGAAAATTGCGCCTTTACAACTACTGTTTTTCATGGTGCAAAGATTTTTGAAGTTACAACCGATTATTTCGATATTTTCGGCAGGCCCCATTTCATACCACTTATTTATATCAGGCGAAATGATTATTCCGGCAAGACCTAAATTTGATATGTTGCAATTTTTTATTTTTACGTTATCTGTTTGAAGCAAGAATGCCCTTGCTCTGCCACCGTCAACAGTTACGTTTTCAACGGTTACTTTTGGCGAAAGTGAGGCATTTTCCACAATATCACCAACGGAAATATAGCCTTTTATTATTTCAAAAGTAATTGTTTTAGATTTATGTTTTATAACTTTTGCCTCTGCCGCTACGGAAAAATCTTTTTTGTAAAAGATCAAAATATCATTTTCTCTTGCCCATGTATCGCTTACAGGTGAATCGTTATAGCCATAATTAAGTTTTAACGTATTTCCGTCAATGGATTTGACCTTTGCGGCGGTGGAGTGCACGTTAAGTGAATCGTCGCCCATACCAACAAAAGTACAGTTTTCTATATTTACCTCACCGCGCATGCAGTTAAGAAAAATTCCGTCACAATTACAGCCCCAGCGCCAGATGGCGTTTTTGGGCGGTTTTACCGTAATATTTCTGAAATTAAAATTTTCGTTACCTTCACCACTCATTAAAAAAAGTGCGGCAGGGGAGGAATAACTTTTTATATTGTTAATTGTCAGGTTGCTTGTTTTAGAAGCGTAAAATACGGGTGCGGTAGAAAGATTAAAGCGTGCTAATGCAATACTTCCGATCTTGCCGAAATCGCCTAAAACATAAAATCTGTTTCCATCCAAATAACTGTCGAATTTTTTGTCTGCATAATGATCTTCCAGTACGGCGCCGTTTTCATCAAGAATGTTTATTGTGGAAACGATTTCATTACCGGTGATTTTTGGCTTATCATCACCGCTTATAAAAAGAGGATCTATTTCTATTGCGGTGTAACCGTTTTTCTTTTCCACCACTTTTCCGCAAATTTGGGTATAACGGTAGTAATCAAAATTAAGTCCCTCAATGCGAATGTTATCACTTTTTTCAATGCCCACAGTCATGCTTTTGTTATAATTTATAGGCGTAACTTCTTCCGTTGGATCAAAGGAGGTGTTGACTATAAGTGCATCGTCACCTAAAAGCATAAGCGCATTTTTATTTCTGATCTGTATCGCACCGTTTGTTGACTCAAAATAATATGTGCTTTTGGGGAAATATATCTGCACGCCCTCTTTGCAGGAGGAGATCAACTTATTAAGCGCTTTGGTGTTTGCTTTTGCGCTGTCAACAGAATCGGCAACTATTCCGTAATCGGTGACGTTAAGTTTTTCCTTATAATTCTCCTTTGTGATAGGTGATTCAAAAGTCACTTTTTCTTTGCATCCGCTAAAAAAAGTTGAAAGCATCAAAAAAATCACTAACCATGTAAAAACTTTTTTCATATTAAACCTCAATTTTTTTATATAACTATTTTATCATAAAAAGAACAATATGTCCATACTCATGAATATTTTTGTTTTTGTGTGGTTTTTGAAGTTGTTTTTGTGTTGTTTCTATTGACTTTAATAAAAAAATGTTGTATTATATAAAAAAATCCACTCAGGAGAGTAGAATATGAAAAAGTTCGAGGTTATAACTGATATTTATTTTGGCGAATCTGCACT
>JAZULU010000062.1:0-3514 GCA_045603265.1 Clostridia bacterium | reverse complement strand
TTGCTTAAATTTTTTAACAATTTTTTTCTCTTGCTTAATTATTTCCTCAAGAACTTTATGAAGGCTCCTTTGATACGGTCTGTCAAGCCTTCCCGTTATTTCCTGATCGGGCATGGTTTTTATTAAATTGCGCCATGCCCGATGTTTTTTGTTTAAAGTTATTTTATCTGATCTTGAAATGATCCAAGCCGCTTGTAACGGTGTAAATTGATATTTTATTTTTTCAAGATATTCTTTTACATCTTCGGAATTTATGTAATCATATATTTTCATCTTTCTCTCCTATGCATTTTGTTCTATCCACACACCGGTTTTATCTGCTTTTACAGATAACTGTGAGTCAACAAGATTATGAATAATACGCCCAAGCGCCTTGCGCTCTAAAGTAATCTCATAAGGATACTTGGAAAGTTCTTTTAAAATATCTTTCTGGTGAAAATGTTTTTTTACGTTAGTGTTCTCTTTTAAGATGAAGTATACGAACAAGGGTGCAATACTTTTGCGTGTATTAGTTTTTTTAGGTCTAAACATTTCATCAAGTTCATCATCGTCCATCAATTCCAAACGTTCAATGTTAAGCCTCAGTTGATAATCAACAGATTCCATCGATTTTCCGTATTCGTTAAGAAGTAATGCTTGAGCAAAAAACCTTGCTTCGCATTTCACAATGATCTCGGGCGCTTTAATGGCCAGAAGTTTGGTAAGAGTTCTGGAAACCATAACAAGATCATAAGCACAGATATTTTTTCCTATACGTTTTTCACATTCAGAATAGATTGCTTCACAATAACCGTTGTAATAATCCTTTTCTTCCTGCGTAACATTTGTATCTATATTATCGACAAGTATGTTTTTTTCAAACTCATCCACATTTTTGCCGTCAGCAATTTCTGATGCAATATCCTTTACACACTGTTGCATATCTATTTTATCATAAATTTTTTGAACACGTTCTGTGTCAATTCCTTCAGCCTTAAAAGGTGCAAGATATTTTTGCCAAATTTTAAAAAGGCTGTCGTTTTTAAGAACTTTTTTAGCCGTTTCCTCAGTATCATCAAGTTCGTTATCAAATTCTGCAATTTTTTTAAATGCAGTATATAATTTTTCAAATTTTTCGGTAAGTTTTTCAAACTTATCAACGTTCCAATTTACATGACAACGAATTGCTTTTGTTTCATCACCATAATATCCTATGGGTGTGCGCCAAAATTCTTCAAGATAAACTATTCCATTTTCATCAGTACGATCAAACATATACTGAATATACTCACTTCCTGAAAGTTCACCTATCATTTCTTCAACGGTTTTTGAAAGTTTTTCATCATTCATTATGCACATACTCATTCACCTCATTAAAATTTTCATTCTTATTATACTAATTGTTTTGTCCCGTCTTTGTCACAGTAAAGAAAATTTTTATTATCAAAACCCGATTGCTTTTTGCGTTTTTTTCTTTCCAATGTCGGGCGTTTCAATATCCTCGGCATGAATATTTTTTAAGTTATCATCAGTAATATCTTCAAGTTTCATTTTCATCAATCTGCTTGCCTGTGTCATTTTAACCTTTTCAAAAATGTTGCGGGCATATCTGCCGTTACCAAAATCGCTGTTTTTGCGGGCATCATCAAAAATCGCCAACAATTTTTCACGAGCATCTTCGCTTACGTTCATACCTTTTTCCTCTGCAATAAATTCAAATATTTTTAAAAGTTCTTCTGAGTTATAATCATCAAAATTAACGTGGAAAGCTATTCTTGAGCGCAAACCCGGATTCTTATTCAAGAAACTTTCCATTTTATCAGGATAGCCTGCAAAAATCACAACAGTATCACTGCGATTATTTTCCATTTCCTGAACAATAGTATTTATTGCCTCATCGCCATAAAGTCCATCTTTTCCATCAACAAGAGAATAGGCTTCATCAATAAATAATACGCCGCCTTTTGCTTTCTGAAAAGCCTTCTTTACAAGGGGCGCTGTCGAGCCAACGTATTTCCCAACAAGATCCGCCCTGCCTACTTCGAGAATATTACCGTTAAGAAGATTATTCTCTTTCATTATCTGTGCAAAAAGTCTTGCAACTGTTGTTTTAGCCGTGCCTGGGTTTCCGGTAAACACCATGTGCATAGATGGCTTTTCCGCAATAACGCCCCTTTCCGCAAAAACCTTTTGCGCTTTAAAATAATCAAGAATATTATTCATCGTTTTCTTTGCCTCGCCAATACCTATAAGATTATTTAGTTTTTCATAAGCATTACCTTTGGGCGCCTCATTTTTTATAGTTTCCAAACACGATTCAGAAGTCTTATACTGCGGATAAATATCATTTTTCAACTTATCACTGTACCAATTATCAAAAATACGGTTAATATCTTTTAAATTGTAACCTTTATCGTCTATTGATGAAATAAGTTTTTCATCAATTTCGATTTCATTTTCTTCCGCTCGTTTTTTTAATAGATTTATTGCCTTTTCACCATATGCAAGACCTTCATGAAGTTCAATAAATGTACATTCGGAACAACTTAAATAAAAATCTTCCATTATTCTATTTGAGGCATTTTCTAAATTTATTATTGTGATAACTTTATTTTTATAGTAATTTGCTAATTCACCTATATTTTTAATCACTTCATCCACGTCAGACATTCTATACTCGTTTTCATCGTAATCTTCACTTTTATAACAAACAATTATAGCACCGCCATCAAACAATTCATATAAAGACTTTAATTTTTGAATGGGTACGCCTTCAATTTCAGAGGTATAAATGAGAGCAACTCGCTTACAACCGATTCTGCCGTTTTGATATAGTGCTGATAGAAGATTATCACACATTTTACAGTTGTTTTTTATACTTTTTCCGTGAACGAGATAGTGTACCGGGTGACCTTTTATTTTTTTAGTTGGGGGTGTATATATTCTTTTAAATTCAGGAATGAGCGTTTCATCAAAAAGCATATCTTCTGCCTCTTTACATATTTCATCCAAAGTATGATTTTCTTCAATAAGCGCTTCCTGAAAGTACACACCTGCTATATCACCAATTCCAAATCTTGAAAAGAGTTCTCCCGCATCGTACACGCATCCACTTCGTTCAGCATTACGAAGCAATAAACGCACATCAGAAAAAGTTGTTTCTTTGACGGTATATTTTTCAATTTCAAATGGCAATTCCGAAAAATATTCTTTTATTATTTGTTCTATATCTGTTTCTTCTATTGTTATAATGCCAAAATCACAATTTGCATTTCTTGAGTTTATGTTTGCAGCAAAAATAACTCTTTGACAATTACTGTTTTGATAATAACTTTCACTTTTTCCTTGAATTTCCTCAGCAAGAACTTTAATCTCTTGTCTGTCCATTTCTTTATTTCTATCAATTCGGCGTGTTGCTTCAATTTTATAGAAATACATACAATTCCCCCTATTTGCTTTTGTGAAAGAATTATACTATTTTGATTGTCCTTTATTTGGTACATTAAACAGAAAAAATAAAAAAACTATCAAAAAA
>JAZULU010000061.1:0-5377 GCA_045603265.1 Clostridia bacterium | reverse complement strand
ACAAATACTGCAAACGGATATTCAAAATGTAAAGAAGCAGGGACGGCTTACTGCTCCCTTGGCACTGCTAATATTATTGCAGGACAATGGAACAGAATAACCGTTTCCATTAGCGTTACGGAAAGCGACCTTAAATCTACCGAACCTTGGAATTTATGTTTTGACGGATTAACAAGTAAAACGAGAGAACCCATATATATTGATAATTTCTACATTGGTCTTGATGAAGAAAATCCGTTGGATATGCCCACGATAAGTGACGGAGAGGTAGAAAATTTCTTATTACCCGCAGATTCTACCTTTGAATCAGGCACAACTTCGTGGAAAAGACTTTCAGCAGGTACGATAGGTGTTGTTGATAATCCTTTGGGGGAAGGAAAAGTTCTTTGCTATTCTGAACTTGATCCTTCAAAAAACTATGCGTCGCCTCAGCTTGATATCAGAAGCGCAATTCAACAAAATGTAGATAAGGCAACAACTATCTACGGTGCAATGGATATTTACTGTGAAAAGGATATTATAAACGCCATTGTAAGATTGCGTACCACTACTGCATCAGGCTTTTCTATGTGTGAAGCCGCAGGCACACCATACTGCACTATCGATACCTTCGATACTTTGGCAGAAGAGTGGACAAGGGTAATTTTCTCATTTGAAATTACTGAAAATGACCTTTCTTCAACCGAACCTTGGAATCTTTGCTTTGATGGCATTGCAAAAAATCTTACTACAGAGGATAAAATTTACATTGACAACGCCTATATTGGCGTAGATAAACCTGAAAATATTATTGTAGAAAACAAACCTATCCCCGAGAAAACTGCCGTTTCAAGGTTTGATAATACTTTGGTAGGTACTGTCCGTTGGGATGCTTTTACAGAATCTACGTCTGACGGAACGGACGTTGCAAGTCAGGTAGCGAGAGTGCTTTCTCCTTCAAAATACCATTCTCAGGCGCCTTTCTTCTCAGTTGTTAATGATGATAACACCATCGCTTTCCCCGAATATACAGTTGAAACCTGGGAAAAAGAAGCCGAATATGCAATAAATGGCGGTCTTGACTACTTTGCATATCTCTGGTATGAAACTAACGATGCCATGAGTCAGCCAAGAAAAATGCATCTTCAAAGTGAAAAGAAAGATATAATTAAGTTTTGCGGCGTTCTTGGTCATATTTATTCAAAAAAATCAATGAATGAACTTTGGGAAGCGATGAAGGATTCCTGCTATCTCACTTTAGACGGCAGACCCTTATTGTTCCTTTACGGTGCCTCGGGAAGCAACTGGACCAAGGAAAATGTTGATCAACTTCGTCAGGATGCGGCTAATGCAGGCATCGAAAAGGCTCTTTACATTATCGGTATGTGTGATAGCACAAACCAAACAACCTTCACTGAAGTGGTGGCAAAGGGCGTTGACGGTGTATCCTGGTATGGTGAAAGTGCGTGGAGTACGGCTGAAACTTATGCTTCTCTTAAAGCACGCTGCGAATCGAGAATAAGAACAATGAGCGAATATGCTCAAACTTATGGTGTTGACATTATTCCATCTTTTACTACGGGTTTTGATACGAGAGCGCGCATTCAGACAGGCGTTACATGGGTTGATGGAGACCCCAATGCAACCAACGATGCTGATAAACCCTATAAAAACTGGTACTCACTTCAACCCACAATGGAAGAACTTGAAGATCATATAACAAACGTTCTTGAATATACAAACACTTCTTCTGCGGCAAAAACCAATATCGTTTGTTCTTATGCTTGGAATGAGCACGAAGAGGGCGGTTGGCTTTGCCCCACAATTACCGTTGATCAAAACGGTAATCCCGTTTACAACGCAGATGGTACAATTAAGACTAATACTGAACGACTTGACACTTTAAAAAGCGCAAAAGAGGCTGTTTTCGGTGTGCCTGAACCAAAAAGCACTATTGTTGGTGCATCGGTTGATATTGGTGCAAGTCTTACAATAAATTATTTTGTTCAACTTGTAACAGATGAAAATGCAATAATGCGATTTACTTCATCATCAGGCAGAATAACGGAAGTCAGCGGTGTTCTTGATGAAGATACAGGCTATTATAAGTTTGCATACACGGGCATTAACCCTCAATGTATGAGCGATAATATTAAAGCAGAACTTATTTGCGGCGGAGAAATTCATGATACAAAAGAAACTTACAGTGTAAAAGATTATTGCGAAAATCAAATAAACCGCACTGCGGAAAGTTTGGATCTGACAGAGGCAGAATTCAGGTACTTAAAAACATTGCTTGCAGATATGCTTGTTTACGGCAGCGCTTCACAAGAATATAAAAAGTACAATATTGAAAACCTTGCAGATAGTGCTGAATGGGTAAATGAGAATAAAAGTACATTTACTTCCCCCGCAGGCGTTAGAAAAATTACCGGCAACTTAGATGCAAATAACAAAGCAACATCTGTCGGTCTTCATATGGCAAACGTAAACAGAATTTACTTTAAACTTAAACTTACTGATGACGTTGTTATTAAGTTAAATGGTCAAGTGGTTAACAAATCAGCACTTGTTGAAAATAACGACGGCACCTATACCCTTTATTCAGATGATATTAAGGCAACACAGTTTGATGAAGTGTTTACTTTAACCATCACAAAAGACGGTGAAGAAATCACAAAGGTTGAATATAACGTAAATGCTTATATTCAAGCAAAACACAACCTTTCAAGTGTTGAGAAAATCGTTAAAGCACTTTCAAATTATGGAGTTTCCGCAAAAGTATATCAAGGTGAATTTAGAGACAAAAGTTTTGAACTTGAAGATGATAATCTGTTATAATCACCTTTTTCGACACAAAAAACTAAAACCCCGAAAATTTCGGGGTTTTGTTTTTAGAAAAATCTCGTGTTTTTCCAAACAGTGCAAAAAAACTTGAAAATCAGGGACGTGGGCGGTTAATTGTGAAGGAATTTACAAAGCGGTAAATGACTGAACAATTATACCGTTCACAACCCGCAGTTTCAAGAGTTTTTTGTGCTGTGTTTTATAAGAAAAAGCATTCGGTATCAATAGTAGCATAATAAGTCCTATTTCTGCCCGCCCAGCATGAGTAGCGGATAGATTTATGACAGAAATAAAGACTGTTACCAACGGGTTTTACGCCCATATAGGCTTCAATGGCGGCGTAATAGTTGGTGGTTGAATAAGTTTCTTTTTCTAAGGTTGAGTTTGCGGTGGAGAACTGGTTGGGCGAATAAATTACTGCACGAACAGTCATATTATTTTTCTTAACACGGTTCATAATAACGCTTCCAACGGCAAGTTGGCATTTGTAGGAATTTCCGCCTGCTTCGCGTTTAATGATCTTTGCCATAAGTCTGACGTCAGCAAGTTGATCTTCGGTTAAAGTTGCAAGTGCCGCGTTTACAACTTCCATATTGGCAGAGTTATATCCGCTGACGGTAACACCGCTGTTTACGCTTGTTGTAGGTCCTTTAGTGCTTGAAGATGAACTTGAAGAACTTGAGGAACTTGAAGACGATCCTGACGATGCAGTTACTTTTCCCGAAAGTGCGGCGGTTATTTTTGCAAGAGTTTTACTGCCTGCAATACCGTCAGCAGTAAGGGAGTATGCTTTTTGGAAATTAATTACCGCTTGTTTTGTAACGTTACCAAACTCGCCCGTTGCCTCGCCTTTAAAATAGCCAAGTTTTTTCAGGTTATTTTGCAGAGTTTTTACTTGTTTGCCTTTATCACCGTAACGAAGAGTTCCCGGTTTTGCAATGGACTCAGTAAGCGTTGAATTTTCAGATTTATCAACCTGGTTTACCTTTGAAGATGCTGAGTTAAGTGCTTCAAGCGTAAGTTCTGCAACAGTACCCGTTTCGCTTATCTGGTTATTTTTCTGGAACTTTTTAACGGCAGATACGGTAATTGCGCCGTAATATCCCGTTACATACTTTTTATCAAGATAGCCAAGTTCATAAAGACGCTGTTGAACTTCCTTAACGCCGTCATTTTCATCGCCGGACTTGTAAACTTTGCCCGTTTCAAGTTTTGTGCCGTTGATTTTGGTGTTGATCTTTTCCAAAGTCTGTTTTGCGGCAACACCCGTTTCCTGAATTCCGTTATCTTTCTGGAATTTTTTAACGGCCTTTTCAGTAACATCACCATAATAGCCGGTAACGTTATCTTGTGTTAAATAGCCCATATCGCAAAGTGCTTGCTGAAGTTTTTTAACCTCACCGCTTTCATCACTGTTGCGGAAGACCATTGTTACGTCAAGTTCTTTATTGATAAAAAGTGACTCAATGGTTTTTTCGGCAACAACGCCCGTCTGGCTGATGCCCTTATCGGCCTGATATTTTTTTACTGCCTCTTCCGTTTTGGGTCCAAAGAAACCCGTTGCAAATTTTTCATCAAGATAGCCATTTTCAACAAGCTTCTGCTGAAGCTCTATCACGTCAGGACCTTTACTGCCCAATTTCATTGTTGACGTGGGTATTGCATATGCAGGTATAACTGATACAACAACAAGTATTGCAACAAGAAATACCGACAACATAACTCGTTTTAACAATAGCATATCCTCCTTTTTAATTTATGTACTATAAGATTATACCACACAAAAAAGAAAAATGCAACACTTTTGTAACATATGCCTTTTTTGACATATTTTGCGCGGTTTTATCCCCTTTGTAACATAGAAAAAAACCGTCAAAACGAGGGTCTTAGGTTTAGAAAAATTCACGCAACACTAAGCAGTGCGAGAAAATTTGAAAATCAGGTGAATGAGTGATTAAAGCCAACTCCCCAGAGTGAAATAAAACCCGAAATTCAAGGCGAAATATTTTTTTGCGAATGAGTTTACAAAAGGGTAAATGATTGAGCAAAAAAATAGTTCAACACAGAAAAAATCCCCGAAAATATTTCGGGGATTTGGTTTCGGGAAATTCTCACACTGTACCAAGCAGTGCGAGAAAATTCGCAGTACAAGGAAAGGCGTTCTGAACGTGAGGGCGCTTACATGAAACGTAAGTAACCGAGCGCTCATGGTTGCCTTGACACAGTAATGCGGAGATTTCTCGTGCAGCGTTTACTTCTTGAATTTGGGTTTTGCACTATAAGTTGTGTGCAAAGGTTCATGAGCCTTATGGCTGTTGGGCTCGCCAAGGAATTCCTTGTAAAGAGTCTGAACTTCTACGTTCTCGTGGGACTTTCTCTTTGCCTTGGAAGCATCCTCACCATAGAGAACTTTTGCACGAAGTTCGCGAACGTTTACGCTCATCTGAGTCTTTGCATCAACGATGGGCTGTCCGCCACCGGTAATACAACCGCCGGGGCAGCACATGATCTCGATGAATGTGTAATCCTTTTCGCCTGCCTTAATAGCGTT
>JAZULU010000060.1:0-2800 GCA_045603265.1 Clostridia bacterium | reverse complement strand
TACAATTCCGATTTTTACTGTACTTCCCGCCTCACCTTTTAACATATCCGAAACTTCTTCTAAAGTAGAAGAAGTAACTTCTACATCATCTACAAATTCAATATAATCACCTGGCAATAGGCCTGCTTCAGCAGCTGGAGAACCTTCAATTGGAGTTAATACTATTACAAGTTTTTTTGCTGTATCATAATCGCAACCTTTAATATCTGATACGATTCTAACCATACGATCTTTTAATTTTATATTCGTGGGTTTTAAATTTATCATGAGATTTTCATAAACTTTGCCGGTTTTAACCATAGCACAAGTTGAGAGCATATTTAATACAAGTTTTTGTGCTGTGCCTGCTTTCATTCTTGTTGATCCGGTAATTACTTCAGCGCCTGTTTTTGTACAGATTTTAATATCTGATGCTTTTAAGACTGCTGTATTTTCATTACAAGTAAGCCCAACTGTAACACAACCGATTTCTTTTGCTTTTGTTAGTGCACCAACAACGTATGCAGCACCGCCTGCTGCAGAAACGCCAACAACAACGTCACCGCTTTTTGCGCCGTAATCAATAATATCTTTTTCGCCTTTTTCATACACGTCTTCAGCATTTTCTGCCGCCTTAAACATGCAATCATAACCACCGGCAATTATACCTGTTACCAATCCGTACTCAACACCGAAAGTTGGGGGGCACTCTGAAGCATCAACTACCCCAAGTCTACCTGAAGTTCCTGCGCCGATATAAAAGAGTCTTCCGCCATTTGCCAAAGATTCACTGATCGCATCAATGGCAAGAGCGATATTTTCACGTTCATTTTCAACCGCTTTAACCGCATTATAGTTTTCTTCAGAGATAACATCTATCATTTCTAAGGTTGACATTTTATCAATATGTAAAGTTTTTTCATTTCGCTTTTCAGTATCAAGCATTTTAAACACCTCTTATATATTCATTATAAAAATTATTATGGAATCCGTTTGACGGTTTAACATCAAAACGACTTAAACATTCTTTACATGCACCATAAATTGGAGGAAGATCAGGCGCAACAAATTCTGCTCCATTACATTTTTCTTTAAGAATGGGGAATAATGTTTCGCCAAAATGTTCAAACAATCCTCCGCAAGCAATAACATTGTTATTTCCGCTAATTTCAACTGCTTTATTTATGAGCATCGCAAGTCGATCCATGTTGTTATTGATGATGTTTTTAGCAATAATATCGCCTGAAAAATACGCTTTAAAAACAATAGGAGCCAAACTTGCGATATATGATTTTCCCTTTTTATATACAGTATCGATAGAATCCCATACTTTTGTTGCACGCGAATCAAGAGAACTGCATAATAAAGGATAGATCTTTGTATATCCGGTTAAACCGTCTTCATAAGACAAACAAGCAGAAATTGCATCTTTTCCTATATCATAAGCACTGCCAGCATTGTCAAAAAGATATCCCCAGCCACCAAGACGTTTTGTAACATCGCCTACACGAGCAAAAACACAAGATCCTGTTCCACAAATAAGCGCAGAAGAACACTCAATATCTGCAGATGAAAATACGTTAATTGCATCTGTATCTATTTCTATTTTTAAATGTTTGTATCTTAATGAAAGAAGAATTGAAAGTTCTTTTTTGTTATTGCCTGCACCTACACCTGAGATTCCTGCAAATATTTTTGTAAGATCAGGATAATCATTTAAGCAGGTATCAATTCCTTGAGAAAGAATGTTTGCACATTTTTCGATGCCAATATCATTGGGATTTGATCCGTCAAGTTTGAATTTTTTTAAAATTTTTCCGGTTTGTGTAAAAACAACGAACTCAGTTTTTGTTGCGCCGCCATCTATTCCAAGGAAAACCGGCTCATCGCTTACACTTGTATTTAATAAATTATCGATGGTTACACCAAACAACTGCGATAATTTAACTATATTATCCAGATCGGGTGGAGCGGCACCGCGTTCCCAGTTTGAAACGGCTTGAAAGCTAATATTTAGTTTTTGAGCAAGTTCGGTTTGGGTTATTCCAAGTTCTTTTCGATTTTTTCGGATTTTTTCACCCAGAAAGGTAATATCAATCATGTTTTTTACCTCCTTTTTTTGTATTATAAAACAAATATACGTTTTTTTCAATATTCAATTACTTGAAAATATTACTTTTTTCAATTATTGATTGAATTAAAAATGCCGACAAAAGTCGGCATGAGTTATTTTGTGAGCAAATCACTTCTATTAAATTCGTTTACAAGATCATCTGCAGCATATGCCATCTTAGGCGCAACAGGAATCGCAAGTTCCATGGCTGTCTGTTGAAAACCGCGTGTACGAGTATAATAAAAGATTATAGCGTCCTGACCATGAATCTCTTTACGCTCAACTCGATGATATGTTATGCCGTTATCACCAAAGTAGCATACTTTTCCGCAATACCATATACCGCTGCGAGAAAAAATTATTTCTTTAGCATCGCCCATAATTTTTGTTCGCAGTTTAAGTAAAAGATATTGAACGTAGGGTAACATATAAATTCCGCAGCAAAACAAAATAATTGATCCAAATATAAATACAATACCTAAAAAGTGTGCAACCGGGTTATTGAACATGATAATGCCAATAATTAAAACCAACACTCCTGGCAAAGCAAAATTCCAAAAACCGGTTTTTTTCTCGTATCTTGACATTTTTCTGTAAAATTTATATATCGTTTCAGGATTATATTTCCATATTGCATATAAATTTTCATTTATACTATCGGCAACATTTTGCTTCATCGAAGCAACAACACTTATAGTTATTCCTGCA
>JAZULU010000059.1:0-8782 GCA_045603265.1 Clostridia bacterium | reverse complement strand
ATGATATGAGTCAATGCCGTAAAATGCATCTTAAAAGCCCTAATAAGGATAAGATTCTTATGTGCGGCATCCTTGAAAGAGTTCGCAAGGAAAAAACCATGCAGGAATTATATGATGCAATGAAGGATTCCTGCTATCTGCCCCTTGACACGCGCCCCGTAGTTTTCCTTTACGGTGTTGACCGCTGGTCAAGAGAAGAAGTTAAAGCGGTTTGCGATGGTGCAGAAAAGGCAGGCATTAAAGAGCCTTTGTATATAGTCGGAATGTCTATGGAAACAAAGCCCTTCCCATTTATGGTCAATCTTTCAAAGGGCATTGATGCCATTTCTTGGTATAGTGTTGGCGCTTTGGAAACTGCAATGCCTTATCAGAAACTTGCAGATCTAAATGAAGACGTTATGATAAAAGCAGGTGAACTTTGCAGAAAGAATAATATTGATATTATTCCTTCTTTTACAACGGGCAGAGATACTCGCGCAAGAATCCGTACCGGTGTTTCATGGTGCGCAGGCGATCCTAGTGCAACTGAAGATAAGGACAAGCCTTATTGGAACAGATATGCACTTCAACCTACCGATGAAGAACTTGAAAAGCACATTTATAACACGTTAAAGTTTGTTAATGAGCATCGTGATGTTACAAGACCATATATGATATGTTCTTACGGCTGGAACGAGCACGAAGAGGGCGGCTGGCTTTGCCCAACACTTAAGGTTGATGAAAATAATATCGTTGTCCGTGATGAGAACGAGAATATTCTTCCCGATACAACGCGCCTTGATATTTTGAAAAAAGTAGTTAAGGAATTATAAAAATGGCAAAACAATATTTTATCGATAAAAATTCATTTTTGCGGTGGCTATATGCGAAGAGGATTTGTTGAAGGCTTTGTGATTGAAAACGAAAATGAAACGATTGTTGTGCTTATAAATGGAGAAGAATCAAAAAAACAAGTACAAGTTGATATTAACGGAACGTTATATTATATTGAACTTGCACCTGATTCGTTATCAAAAGTAATTATATAAGAAAAAATGCACTCGAAAGAGTGCATTTTTTTATCACATCAAATTTTCAGGGTTAAGACCTTTAAGTTCATCAATAACGAATAAACCGTCTTTTCTTATTAAAACGTCATCAAACCAGATTTCGCCTCCGCCATATTCGGGAGTCTGAATTAAAACAAGATCCCAATGTACTGCTGAATGATTGCCGTTAGGTGCATCGTCATAGCAAGAGCCTGGTGTAAAGTGAATGCTTCCTGCAATCTTTTCATCGAAAAGTGTATCAAGCATTGCATTGTTGATATAGGGGTTTACACCTATTGCGAACTCACCAACGTATCTTGCACCGTCATCGGTATCAAGAACTTTATTGATGCGCTCGGTATCATTTGCAGTTGCCTTAATGATTTTTCCGTCTTTAAATTCAAAACAAATTTTTTCGTAAGTGAAACCGTCTTCAACAGAGGCGGTATTATAAGTGATCTTACCGTTTACGCTGTTCTTTACGGGTGCAGTATAAACTTCGCCGTCGGGAATATTGCAAAAACCGTCGCATTTTATAGCGGGAATATCCTTAATTGAGAAGGTAAGATCTGTATCCTTTGCAACAAGGCGAACTTTATCGGTCTTGTTCATAAGTTCAACTAAAGGAGTCATTGCTTCTGACATCTTTTCATAATCAAGATTGCAAACGTCAAAATAGAAGTTTTCAAAGGCCTCTGTTGACATTTTTGCAAGTTGGCTCATACCGAAATTGGGATATCTTAAAATAACCCACTTGGTTTTTGCAACACGGATCGCACCATGAACGGGCTCCCAATAAAGTTTGTTATATGCTTCCATATTTTCCTGGGGAACGTCGCTCATTTCAAAACTGTTTTCAGGACCGCGAACACCGATGTATGCCTGCATTTTACTCATTAAAGCGGCGTCGTTCTCTGCGCGGAGTTTTAACTGGTCTTCTGTTGCCTCTAATAAGAGTGAACGGTTAAGTCTGTTTGAGCGAACCCATAAAAAAGGATTTCCGCCTGCTTTGTTTACTGATTTAACAAGTTCCATGCCAAATTCTTCATCAGCACCGATAAGTTCAATAAGGCAATTTTCGCCTTTTTTAAGACGGCATGAATAATTAACAAGTTTGTCAGCAAGAATTTTTACTCTTTCATCAACCATTTTTATTTCTCCTTAAAAATAAAGGGCGAAAAATCGCCCGTGATATTATGTGAAACATTCTTTTAATGCTTCCAGTGCTTGATCCTTATATTCTTTTGGGATACAGCAAGTAATTTTTGTTTCTGATGTGGTAATAAGAAGTACGGGGATATTTTTTTCTTGAAGAGAACCAAATATATCACCCGAAACACCTGCATGGTGTTCCATACCGCTACCTTCAATGGTAACCTTTGCAATATGATCAAGAACTTCGATAGTTTCATCAGTCATAAGAGGACTGATAAGCCCAACAGATTTTTCAACCAAGGGCTTTGAAACAGAGAAGGAAAGGGTATAAATACCGTTTACGGGAACGGTCTGTGTAATGATATCAACCATAATATCATTTTCTTTTAAAGCCTTGAATATATCACTTACAAGTTTAGCGTTTTTAATATTACTTATAGATATTATTGCATCGCTTTCAGAAGAATATGCGTTTGTAACGATATTCTGCTGTGTAAGAAGGCTACCCATATTGTAAAGTCCGCAGGGAAGTGTTACAATGAACTTTGCTGCACGAAGTGCGCCATGAGCAAATATGCTTCTTGAGTATGCTTTGTGTGTAAGTTCAATTACTTCATCGCTGCCTGCAAAAACAACTGTATGCTCACCTGTAATTGTTCCTCCGCGTAATGCGTGCATACCAAGTTCGCGTTTTTTTCTTGCAGTGCGGTTTTCATGACGGTCGTAAACATATTCAAGATCTCCGCCTGCTGCCTGATTGATAGCATCTGCAAGCATCATAGCAGTTCCTGAGGGTGCATCTACTTTTTGATTATGATGTCTTTCTTCAATTTCAATATCAAAATTATTATGAAGAATGTTTGTTGCTGATTTTGAAAGTTCCATTAAAAGGTTTACACCAAGCGACATGTTTGCAGAACGCATAATCGCAACGTTTTCCGAGGCATATTCAACTGCGCGTACGTCGTTTGCGTTGTAGCCTGTCGAACAAAGCACCATAGGAATATGCTTTTTCTGTCCGTAACGTAAAAGTTGAGGTAATGCTTCAGGACGTGAAAAGTCAATAATAACGTCGGCTTCTTCTTTACATTTTTCTATATCACTATAAACGGGAAAATCAAAATCTACGGCATTGGCAGCCATAAGATCAACACCGGCAACAACTTTAAATTCATCGCCTTTTTGTGTTTCATTTATTATTACTCTGCCCATTTTGCCCATGCAACCGGAAAGAATTACTTTTAACATATATATCCTCCCACAAAATTAAAATTGAATACCAAAAGTTTTCATTTCCTTTTTAAGATATTCAAGGTTTTTCTCGCTCATGTCACAAAGAGGTAAGCGAAGATTACATTCACCAAAGCCTATAAGAGAAGCGGCTGTTTTAACGGGAATGGGATTAACTTCGCAGAAAAGAGCCTTAACAAGCGGGTGAAGTTTTAACTGCATTTCGGTAGCATCTTTGATATTTCCGTTAAGGAAATCTTCACACATTTTATGTACTTCTTTGGGAAGAATGTTTGAGGCAACGGAAATAACGCCTTTACCGCCAACTGCCATAACGGGAATGGTAATTCCGTCATCGCCTGAGTAAATGTCAATCTTGTCCTTCAATCTTGCACAGATATCTGTAATTTGATCCATATTACCGCTGGCTTCTTTTATAGCAGTCATTGTTTCAAGTTCAGCCAAACGTTCCATTGTTTCGGGAGTGATATTTACACCCGTTCTACCGGGAACGCTATAGCAGATAACGGGGAGGGGAGTAGCCTCACATACTGCCTTAAAATGGCGGGATAAACCTTCCTGAGTGCATTTGTTGTAGAAAGGGCTAACAACCAATAAAGCATCAGCACCTGCTTCGTAAGCAACACGCGAGTTGCTTACTGCAATGTGCGTTGCGTTTGAACCGGTACCAACGATAACGGGAACACGCTTATCAATATAATCAATAGCAAATTTTACTACTTCAGCGCGCTCATCATAAGTCATGGTTGCAGGCTCGCCCGTTGTTCCGCAAATTAAAAGAGCATCTGTTCCATTTTCAATCTGGATGTCGATAAGGCGCTTGAAAGCCTCAAAATCAACGCCGTCTTTTGTAAAAGGTGTAATAAGTGCAGTTGCACTACCTGTAAAAATAGTATTTTTTCTCATAATTCTCACTTCTCAATAAAGCCTTGTGCAACAAGTAATTCAGCCATAAGAACTGCACCGCCTGCGGCACCGCGTAATGTGTTGTGTGACATACAAACAAATTTGTAATCATACTGCTTATCTTCTCTTAATCTGCCGATTGAAACAGCCATACCGCCTTCTAATTCACGGCATGTTTTGATCTGAGGCTGATTATCCTCTTCAAAATAATTAAGGAACTGCTTGGGTGCGGAGGGAAGATTGAAAATCTGGGGATCACCCTTAAAGTTTTTCCAGATCTCAAGAATTTCTTCTTTTGAAGGTTTGTTTTCAAAACTTACAAAAACTGCAGCGGTGTGTCCGTTTGAAACGGGAACACGGAAGCACTGTGTTGTAATGTTGGGAGTTTCTGAAGGAACGATAACACCGTTCTCAACGTGACCCCAGATCTTCAAAGGTTCGTTCTCACTTTTTTCTTCTTCGCCACCGATAAAGGGGATAAGGTTATCAACCATTTCGGGCCAACGTTCAAAAGTTTTGCCGGCACCGGAAATTGCCTGGTAAGTACAAGCAAGAGCCTTCTTAATACCAAACTTTGAAAGAGGGAAGAGTGCAGGAACATAACTCTGAAGTGAACAGTTTGATTTAACTGCAATGAATCCTTTTTTTGTACCTAAACGCATTTTTTGTGCTGTGATAACTTCGGAATGATCAGCGTTAAGTTCGGGGATGATCATGGGAACGTCCGGAGTTCCACGGTGTGCTGAGTTGTTTGAGATAACTGCAACTTCAAGTTTAGCATATTTTTCTTCAAGAGCGCGAATTTCAGCTTTAGGCATATCAACTGCGCAGAAAACCATGTCAACCATTGATGCGATCTTTTCAGCATCTTCAGTTGCATCAAGAACCATCATTTCATTAATAAAATCAGGAACGGGTTTATCCATAACCCAACGGTCGCCAACAGCCTCTTTATAAGTTTTGTTAGCTGAACGTGAACTTGCCGCAAGGGTAACGATATTGAACCAGGGATGATCAGAAAGAAGCGTTATAAAACGCTGACCAACCATACCTGTTGCGCCTATAATACCAACATTTAACTTTTCCATAAATATTTCCTCACTTATATACATAAAGTTATGATTATAATACCATAAAAATAGCATTATGTAAAGTAAATCTGCGCAAATATTGGCGATTTTTTAAATTCTTTCCACTTGCTAAAAAACGTATAAAATGATATAATTTTTGTATATTATAAAAAAGGAAACAGAAAATTGTCATTAACGTTTTGTGCATTAGGCAGCGGAAGTAAAGGAAACAGTTATCTTATCGCTACCGAAAAAAATAAAATACTTGTTGATGCGGGTCTTTCGGCTAAATGTATTGCCGATAATCTTTGCGAATTAGGGGTTATGCCCAATGAAATTGACGGTATCATTGTTACTCATGAGCATATGGATCATATTGCAGGAGTGCGTGTATTTTCAAAAAAATATAGCGTTCCGGTATATGCCAATGAAAAAACTATGGCGGCTATTTTGAGGAAAATGCCTGATATTGAAGCAAAAAACGTTCGCACGTTTGAAAACAGTAAAAGTTTTTATATTGGTGCTTTTGATATTTCACCTTTTAAAACGCCTCATGACAGTGCTTGTTCTTGTGGATTTTCAATTTATTCCAGAATGAACAAAATAACCGTAGCAACAGATCTGGGGCACATGAACAGCAGTATTATTGAAAATTTAAAGTATAGTGATATTCTTGTTCTTGAGGCAAATCATGATCTTGAAATGCTCATAAAAGGTCCATACTCACCATTTTTAAAACAACGCGTTCAAGGACCCAAAGGGCACCTTTCTAACGATTTGTGCGGAAAAACTCTGGCATATTTACTTGATTATGGTTTAAAACAAATCATTCTTGCCCATTTAAGCGATGAGAATAATACACCTGCTTTAGCATATAATACGGTTTGCGCCCATCTTAATAAGCGTGGGGCACAGGATAATGTTGATGTTAATATTGATATTGCCATGCAGGAAAAGCGTGGCAAATGTTATAGGATAGTGTAAAATGGTAAACGGAAATTTAAAAGGAATAAAAAATTACATAAAAGAAAGAATAGAAGCACTTGATAACTTGAAGTGCGATGCATCTAAATTCATAGATGAAGAGGTTGCCAAAGAAATTGGTGAAATTACGGCGCTTTTAAATAAAGAGATTTGCATATATATTTCTCGCCAGGGCGAAATTTTATATGTTAATGTAGGAGAAGAGGATCGCGCAAGCCTTCAAGGCATTTCTTTAAGAAGAAGCAATAGCCGTCTTTCAGGATTAAGATGTATCCATACTCACCCCGGAGGAAACGGTCATCTTTCAAGTGTTGATATTGAAAGCCTAAAAAAATTAAGGTTCGATTCCATGTGCGCCATAGGTGTAGATGAACGTGGTACAACAAACGTTTCTATGGCGATTTTAACAGATAATGAACAAGGATATAATTATTTTACTGCACCAAAAGTTGAAAAGATTCCCCATGATACATGGATAAACGAAATATATGACGCAGATAAAATTATCAAGCATGATACCTTTGAAGAACAAGAAACCGAAAAGGAACGTGTGCTCTTAATAGGTACAGATGCCGATTCTGTTGAAGAACTTGAACGGCTTACCGATACAGCAGGCGGTGAAACGGTATATAAAGCCATTCAGAAAGGTGCGAAGGGAATTATCGGAAAGGGCAAGATTTCGGAACTTTCGCTTGTTGTTCAAGCGAAAAATATAGATCTTGCGGTGTATGATGACGAATTAACTCAGTCCGAAGCCAATATGCTTGAGCAAGAATTGGGTGTTCCCGTAATTGATAGAACTGCACTTATTCTTGATATTTTTGCAATGCGTGCCGCTACTAAAGAAGGTAAAATGCAAGTTGAACTTGCTCAGCTTCAGTATAGACTTTCACGTCTTAAGGGCGAGGGAATAGCCCTTTCCCGTCAGGGTGGTGGTATAGGAACACGCGGTCCCGGTGAAGAAAAACTTGAAACCGATCGCAGGCATATTAATAGAAGAATATATGAACTTAAAAGTCAATTAGCCCAACTTTCTCAAAGACGTGGTCTTATGCGCAAACAACGTAAAAAGCAGGAGTTACCGCAGATTGCACTTGTTGGTTATACAAACGCTGGTAAGAGTACACTTTTAAAGGCGCTTTCAGGCAGTGAGGTTTTTTGCGAAGATAAACTTTTTGCAACCCTTGATCCATTAACACGCAGATGTGAACTTGATAAGGGAATAGAAGTTTGTGTAACCGATACTGTTGGCTTTATTAAAAAACTTCCGCACCAACTTGTTGAAGCATTTAGATCAACCCTTGAAGAAGCAGTTTTTGCTGATATTCTTCTTCACGTCTGTGACGGCTCAAGCGATGAACTCTTTTTGCAAATGCAGGCGGTTGATGAAGTTTTAACACAGATAGGTGCATCAAATATTCCGACCATTACCGTTGTAAATAAGGTTGATAATATTGTCGGCGAAGAAAAACCCGTTAAAAACGGTATATATATTTCTGCCAAAAACGGAACGGGCATTGATGAACTTAAAAAAACAATAGTAGACGAACTTAAAAAAATGCGTCAGGAGGCAACCGTTACGGTGCCTTATGCACGAGGAGACGTGCTTTCCTATATTCATTCAAAGTGTAAAGTTATTTCTGAGGAATATGGTGATAACGGCACAAAAATAACTTTCTCCGCGCCAAGCGAAGAAATAAACAGAATAGTTTCAAGATTAAAGTGAAAGCGAGGAATTTTCCTCGCTTTTTATTATAACGTTTTTAAGAAACTGTAGATTCGTTCGGCAATAAGTCTGTGACCTTTTGAACTTGGGTGCAAACCATCGGGCATAAATTCTTTTTGTATTATTTCCACGGCAGGTTGCATACAACTGTTTTTATAAAGGTCAAGAACGGGTAATGAATAATATTCGGCAACCTCGCGAATAATTTCAACATATCTTTTTAGCGGTGCCTTTGCCTGACCGTTTCTGTCATTGTTTGCATCAAACTCGTTGCGGCGGTGTAAAGGAGTCATAAATACAACGGGTTTTCCGGGATATTTGTTAATAAGTTTCTTGCATAAAATGTGCATTGCACCATAGAAGGTATATTCGTCTGTGTCATCAAATGTACCGATAGGTGCATCGCCGTGACCAAAATCATTTGTTCCACCAAAAACCACAACTATATCGGCATCAGGATCAAGTTCGTCAACTCGTTTAACGAAGTCGTTTTTATCATAAATTTCGTTAAATGGGGTGGTTTGTCTTGCGATTCTTGTGCCAGCTATGCCGTGATTGGAAACTATCGCTCCTGATAAACGCTGAAAAACATCGGTATATCTGTTTTCTGTTTTATCTGCACCAACACCTTCAGTAATGCTATCACCTAAAAAAACTATTTT
>JAZULU010000058.1:0-8039 GCA_045603265.1 Clostridia bacterium | reverse complement strand
CTGTTGACTGTGGATCGGTTTTATGGGAAGTGTGAGTGTGTGTTGCGCTGACGATGATCTTCTTAGGATCAAACTCATTATTTAAAGAACTGAAAATATCTCTTGCTCTGTCTATAAGTTTGTTTGCAACTTTTACAATATCCACCGAAACGAAAATTACCTGATCCTCTTCACTTTCAACAGCCATAGCCGTTGCGGTAATATCCGATTCAACGTATTCTGAAAGGCGTTCGTAAAGCTGACCAGCCAGTGAAATTCTTTTATTTTCGGGCACGATACTTTTTTCTGCCCAACCTATAAGTAATTTGCTCATAATGTTACCTCCGATGTTTTTTTTATATTATATAATGTATAAAAGTAAAAAGTCAATATTATGGGCTTCGGAAATTTACCGAAATTTCAGTTGAAAAATTTTAAGCGTTGTAGTATAATTTTCTTATGTTTAAGAGAATTATAGATAATTTTGATTTAAAAAACACCTTTTTAAACGGTCAATGCTTCAGATTCGATCCATACAAAAACGGATTTTTGGGTATTGCCAAAAACAAGGTCATATATTTGGTGAAAAATGGCGACGAATTTTTAATTGACGGTGTTACCGAACAAGAATTTGATGAGATTTTCGTTGATTATTTTGATTTGGAAAGGGATTATGAAAAAATAGCCAGGTCATTTGATGCTGAAGAAAATCTTAAAAAAGCCATTGCATATGGCAATGGAATGAAAATTCTTAAGCAGGATTTTTGGGAAACACTTATATCTTTTATAATTTCTCAAAATAATAATATCGGCAGAATAAAAAGTATAATCTCCAGACTTTCCATGAAATACGGTACGCCCATCGAATATGACGGAAACGTTTTTTATCTGTTTCCCACGCCCATGCAGTTAAAAGACGTAACAAAGGAAGATTATATGAAATTGGGGTGCGGATACCGCGCAAGTTATCTTGAAGAAACTGTTAGCGCGTATCTTAATGAAGAACCTGATTTTGAGGGGCTCAGTTATTCCGAGGCCCGCGAAAAATTACTTTCCTATAAAGGTGTAGGCCCTAAGGTTGCTGATTGTATACTTTTGTTCGGCCTTAATTATCTTAACGCTTTTCCTGTTGATACCTGGATAAAAAAGGTGATGGAAAGGCTCTATTTAAAAAGAAGTGCCACCAAAAAAGAAATAGAAGATTTTGCCAAAAAGGCATTTAAGGAGTATGCAGGCATTGCTCAACAGTATCTTTTTTATTATGCCCGTGAAAATAAGATAAAAGGAATTGATTAAAATGGAAAATAAATTTTGTGGCTTTTGCGGATCGATTATGGATTCGGATGCTATGTTCTGCAGCCATTGCGGAAAAAAGCGGTTTATACCCGTTGAAGAAATAAAGGCAGAAGATATAGTTGTTGAAGAAACACCCGTTGAAGAAATAAAGGTTGAAGATATAGTTATCGAAGAAACATCCGTTGAAGAAATAAAGGCTGAAGATATAGTTATTGAAGAAACTCCCGTTGAGGAAATAAAGGTTGAAGAAACACCGGTTGAGCAAGTAACCACGGAACAAGCACCTCCCGTTCAGCAAGCACCTCCCGTTCAGCAAGCACCTCAATATCAGTATCAACAATATCCCCAGTATCAACAGATGCCTCAGTATCAACAGATGCCTCAGTACCAACAATATCCACAGTATCAGCCGATGCCTCAGTATCAACAATATCCACAGTATCAGCCGATGCCTCAGTACCAACAATATCCCCAGTATCAGCAATATCCTCAGTATCAGCAATATCCACAGTATCAACAATACAGAAAAATCGATCCTTATGAAGGTATTGAAATTCCGCCCATTAAAACGGGCTCATGGGGCTGGATACTTGGTATTTTCTTTGCAGCATTTGCAGTACTTACTGTTATCTGCATGATTATATAATATAACGTAGGGTTTCACCGACGTTTTTTTAATACATTATTTACAAAAAAGTTCACGTTTTAGTTTGTCAAAAAATGCGAGTAGTGATAGAATATCATTGTTCTGAAAAAGGAGAAAATAAAATGTTTGAAACTTTTAAAGCAACGCTTTCACCGATGATGGTAATGTTCTTGTGCATAGTCATTGGTGTGATACTGAATAAATTGAAAATAACGCCCGAAAACACTGCTACGGTATTATCAAAACTTGAAAACAACGTGCTTGTTCCTGCGGGAATCATAAATGTTTTTGCGGCAAACTGTACGGTGAAATCTTTAAGTGAAAACTATATGGTGCTTGTCTATAGCATTATTCCCCTTGCTTTGGCAATGGCAATCGCCATATTTTTATCGCGCTTTTTCTCACATGACAGTTATCGCAGAAGTATTTATAAATATGCCCTTACTTTCGGTAACTTCGGATTTATGGGGCTTGCTATCGTGCCTGCCATTTTAGGCGAGGAAATGAGTTTTAAGTATCTTTTATACATACTTCCTTTATATGCACTTGTTTATACATGGGGTAATGCGATACTTATTCCTCACGGCAACGAAAAACAAAGCATTTTAAAAAGCATAATGAATCCCATTTGTCTTTCTTTTATTATCGGTGCTTTGATCGGTTTAACGGGAATCTGGGATTTTACACCTGACTTTATTAAAACCACCGCTTCAAATCTCGGTGCATGTATGGGTCCCATATCAATGGTGCTTACGGGCTTTGTTATCGGTGACTTTAATATTATAAAACTTCTTAATAAAAAGAGAGTTTACGTTGCAACGGCTTTAAGGCTTCTTGTTTTGCCTGCGTTGTTTGTAACACTTGTTTGGCTTCTTAAAGCAGATAAAGAAACAATAATTCTTTGCATGTTTGCTTTCGGAACACCTTTGGGGTTAAATACCGTTGTTTATCCTGCTGCATACGGCGGTGATACTAAAACGGGCGCATCGATGGCGATGATATCACATACCCTTTGCGTTATAACAATTCCTTTAATGTATGCCGTTGTTAATATGATATTTTAGCCAAAGCATTGTAACTTGTATCAGTTTCAAAATGTAAAATTTTCGTTTTAACTGTGTCAAAGTCCTTGATAATATTTCCTATATTATCTGCGGTCTTTTCCTTGTTAAAAACAAAAATTTTATCATTTTTAAATCTTCGACCTAAAACGGCTCAATTTGGGTTGGATTTGGATGCGGAGGACGCGTTAAGGCAGGGCGCCTTAAAAGGACGACAAAGCCGAAGATAGCCTAAATTCAGCCGTTTTAGGCTGGTTCAAGCTATAATGCTTTGGCTAATATGAAGACAAAGTCTTCCCCCTTCAAAAAACATAACGGAGTGGCTTTAACCACTCCTTATATATTTTTTGAGTCTCACGCGCCTGCGTGCATGCTTCGCATACGACTTGGCTTGCGCAAGGTGTTTTTTGCACCGCACATGTCGCTGCAAAAAACTTATTATATATTTTTTTAATAAAAACCACACTTTGTCTATAATTTGAAGAACGCCTCATTTCGAAGCGTTCTTTTTGATTTTATATTGAATAAAAATTCCTATCAAAGGGAAAAGCATGCCTGATAACAAACCTAATTTCATGCCTAACTGTTCAGGCGCAAGGGAAAGGTTGTTGGCAACGGATAAAAAGATTTCGTTTGAGATTACGGTATCTGTAATAACACCTACAAGTTGGGGTGCAACTGATGCGCCTAAATCTCCGCCGGAAGCCATCAAAGCGTAAATAAAAACTCCGCCTTGAGGGAATCGTTTTTCTGATACAACAAGGTTTCCCGGCCATAACATTGAGGTGCAAAAACCGGTAAATGCGCAAGCGAAAAGCCCGATTATGGGAATGGGTACTACGGCAGCAACAAGATAACAAATGGAAGCGCCTATTGAACCAAGAAAAAGCATTTTCTCAATATTTTTGCCAAATCGACCGTAAAGGGTTCTGCCTAAGCCTAAGAATAACGCAAACAATGCAACACCGAAAATATCGCCCCAGATCTTAGGTATTTTAAGTGCTTGTTCAAGATAACTTGATGCCCATTGGGACATGTTACATTCTGCCGCACCGCCTAAAAATATGGCGATGACTGAAAGCCAAACACCTTTGTTCTTTAAAAGATGAAGTGCATCGGAAGTCTTTTTAGGTGTTTCCATTTTGGGAATATAAGACACAAGAAAAAGAATTGCACTTAAAAGGGGAATGATGGTGGAAATGAGTACAAGGATCTGCCAGTTTTCGCCGCCGAAAAGGAAAATAAATAAAGTTGCAAGAATAATTACTGCAACGGTACCCCAGGCGTAGCACGAGTGAAGTTTGCTCATTTCTCGGTCAGGATCGTCTGCAGGAATGGTGGCAAATACGGGACTTACCAAAACTTCGCCTAAACCTGATGAAACTGAAAAGACTATTGTTCCAAGCAGAAGTCCTAAAAACACATTTTCAAAAAGAATAGGTGCAAGAGCAAATAAGATCAATCCAAGCGTGCAGATAAAAGGTATGGTCTTAACGGTTTTTGCAATATTGAACTTATGCGAGAAGAAAGAAAATATAAGATCAATACTTAACTGTGTTATAAAGTTTACAACAACAAGCGTTCCTAAAAGTGAAAAGGAAATATCATAAAGTGAATGAAAAGTCAAAAACAGTAGCGGCGGTAAGTTTGCCGTTACTGACATTGTTGCGCCTGAAGCGTAGCAAGCGCATTTAAGTAATTTGTGTTTATTCATTTTTTTTAGCCTCGGAATTTTTTAGTAATTGTTTTAATGCTTTTACGGAAAAAACAGTTTCTTCAAAAGCAAAATCTTCACCGTAGTGAATAGGGGCGACTTCAAGATTATAAGTGCCCGTATAATTTATTTCATTAAGGGCATTTAAAACGTTTTGCCAATTTATATCGCCTGTACCCGGAATCTTGTGCTGGTCTTTTAAGCCGTTATTATCGTGAAGATGCAAGGCTAAAACGTGCTTATTAAGGTTTTTTATAGTATCTTCAACTGAGGGACAGCCGTAAGCAAAAGTAAGGTTTGTATGGCCCGTATCAACGCATACACAGAAGTTATCGCCGTACTTTTCATAAAGAGGCATAAAACCTTCAATAAAGTTTTTATCATTGCCGAAAAAGTCGATACAACCGTAACGGGAAGAAGAGCCAAAGGTTTCGGTTGCAAGAATTATTCCGTTTTCTTTAGCAAAGGGCAGAGTTTTATCAAATAACTCATAATTCATTCTAAACATTTCTTCTCTTGAAGTTTCAGGGGGAAGATGATAGTTGCCTGCAGTATGTATAACGCATATTTTTGCGCCCAATGCCTTTGTTGCCAGAATATCTTTAAAAATGTTTTTTATCAAAAATTCGTCTTCTTCTTTTATGTTTTTATATCCCGTTCCGTTGCCATGAGTGGTGAAGATCTCTATACCTATTTTTTTGGCATAGTCTTTAATATCTTCAAAATGTTTTGTTAGTTCTTCATCACTTTTTGCATAAATGGAGTTTTTGTTATTTATATCGTATAACTCACTCCATAAATTAAAGTCAACACCGTCAGCACCTGCTTCTTTTGCCTTTAAGACAGCGCCTTTTTCGCCGAAAAGATTCTGAAGCGTGCCCGTTGAAATTGAAATTTTTTTCATGCTATATTCTCCCAAAAAGTCTGTTCCAATTTAAAAATTTGTTTTTATCAACTGAATCTATCTGCTCTTTTTTTAGGCGGTATGCCCAGTTGTTTTCGGCACATCCCGGTTTATTAAGTCGGGTATCGCTTCCGTAAAGAAGCACGTCCTGAACGGGGAAAATAACAAGTCCTGCATGGCTTCTTAGCATAGTTTTTAAAATAGCATCGTAACTGTTGTCCCAGTTTTCACCTGAAAAAGAACAGTAGTCAAGGAGCCTTTTTCTCGTATTTTCCGAAATTTCCCAAACGTATCCTAAAAGAGTGTTGTTATCGTGGGTTCCCGTATAGGCAACAAGATTGTTTTTGTAGTTGTGGGGCAGATGCGGTGAATTTTCATCGCCTAAAAATGCAAACTGTAAAACACCCATTCCCGGGAAAGTGCTTTTTTCAACCAAAGCGTGAACTTCGGGGGTGATATCGCCTAAATCCTCGGCGATAATAAGTTTATCTTTGCATATAGGTTTTATTGCGTTTATTAAAGACATACCGGGGCCTTTTGCCCATTTGCCGTTTCTGGCAGTTTTTTCATTTGCGGGAATTTTAAAGAAACTTTCAAGACCTCTGAAATGGTCAATGCGCACACCGTCGAAAAGTTCGGTCATAAATTCCATGCGCTGACGCCACCACAGATAGTTATCTTTTTTCATTTCTTGCCAGTTGTATAATGGATTGCCCCAAAGTTGCCCGTCCTCAGAAAAATAATCAGGGGGAACGCCTGCAACAAAGCGCGGTTTACCATTTTTATCAAGTAAAAATTGACTTGGTGCGCTCCATACGTCAGAACTGTCAAGGGCGACGTAAATGGGGATATCACCGATAATTTTAATGCCGAAATCGTTTGCATACTTCTTTATATCAAGCCATTCTTTAAAGAAAATATACTGTGTGAATTGCCAGGCTTTATATTCAGTTTCGTCAAAATCTTCAGTTTCCCAATTATGCCATGAAGCGTCATTATTGGATTTCTTAAGTGCCATAAACTTGCAAAAAGAATCGGTGTGAGGATGTTTTTTTATAAATTCATCAACTTTATCCCAATCCTTAAAGCGCATCGATGCCTTTTTTAAAAGGGGAAAACGTTCGTTTTGCAGGCGGTCAAACTCGCAAAGATAGGGCGAAGATTGCTTTGAAGAATTAAGTTCTTCCTCTGTAATAAGACCGTCAATATATAAAAGTTCAAGATCAATAAAATATGGATTTAAAGAAAATGCGCTGAAAGATTTGTAGGGTGAGTTATATTCATCCGTCAGGCAGAAAGGCAACACTTGCCAGTAGGAAAACCCTGTCTCTTTCATTATATCTATCCACTCTTTTGCACATGCGCCCATTGAGCCGATTGAATAGTCGCCCCAAAGTGAGGATATGTGCATTAAAACTCCGCTTGAACGTTTCAAAAAAATCACTCTTTTCAATATAATATATGTATTATACCAAAAACCAAAATATAAAGCAATAAAGATATTGATTAAATTTCTTTAAAATGATATAATTTCTTCGAGGTGAATTTTATGGCAAAAATACTTAACTATGGATCATTAAATCTTGATTACGTTTATAATGTTCCCCACTTTGTTTCGGCAGGGGAAACGCTTTCTTCATACAATATGGAAGTTATCTGCGGCGGTAAAGGCTTAAATCAATCGGTGGCACTTGCCCGCGCAGGCGCAGAGGTCTTTCACGCAGGGAAAATAGGTTGTAACGGTAATATTTTAAAGGAAATTCTTGAAGAAAATAACGTTGATACTACCTATCTTTTGACAGATGAAAAAGAGAACGGTCATGCAATTATCCAGGTAGATAAAACGGGACAAAACTGTATTTTGCTGTTTTCGGGAAGTAATGGAAAAGTCCAAAAAAATGAAGTTGATAAAACGATGGAAAACTTTCAAAAAGGCGATTATATAGTGCTTCAAAATGAGATCTCAAATATTCCGTACATCATTGAAAAAGCCCATGAAAAGGGACTTTTTGCCGTTTTTAACCCGTCACCCATAACCGATGATATACTGTCTTATCCTCTTGATAAAGTGTCCCTTCTTATTTTAAATGAAGTGGAAGGAAAAGCACTTACAAATGAAGATGATCCTCAAAAAATAATCGATGGGCTTTTGACAAAATATAAGGGCATAAAAGTACTTCTTTCTCTGGGTACAAAGGGCTCAATATACGCAGATGATTCTAAAAGAATAAAGGTGGGTATTTTTAAAGCGAAAGCCGTTGATACCACCGCCGCAGGCGATACGATGCTTGGCTTTTTTACCGCCCTTATTTCAAAAGGGGTGGATGAAAAGGATGCACTTATCCTTGCAACAAAAGCATCTGCTGTTGCCGTATCACGAAAAGGAGCATCGCCCTCAATTCCTACTTTGGAAGAAGCCGAAAATTGTCAATTTGAATA
>JAZULU010000057.1:0-16449 GCA_045603265.1 Clostridia bacterium | reverse complement strand
CGTTTATTATTATGAAACATAAAAATTTAAAGGAAAAGCGACTTGAATAAACAAGCCGCTTAATATGGTGGAGATAATGGGATTCGAACCCATGACCCCTTGACTGCCAGTCAAGTACTCTAGCCAACTGAGCTATACCCCCAAGCACATATTATATTATACATAAAAATTTTTGTTCGTCAATCACTTTTTTTTGAAAAAATTAGTTTGTGTTTTTCGTATTTTATAGTATAATACCATAAATATGTTTTGTTAAAAATTAGGAGGTGCTAAAAAATGGCAAAAATCAAAATGACAACGCCCATTGTTGAACTTGATGGTGATGAAATGACCAGGGTTCTCTGGCAGTGGATAAAAGAACTTCTTATTTTGCCTTACGTTGATTTAAAAAGTGAATATTACGATCTTGGTCTTGAGTATCGTGATAAAACTGATGATAAAGTTACCGTTGAGGCTGCGGAGGCAATCAAAAAATACGGTGTAGGTGTTAAGTGCGCGACTATCACACCTAATGCACAACGCGTAGAAGAATATAATCTTAAAAAGATGTGGAAAAGTCCTAATGGTACTGTTCGTGCAATTCTTGATGGAACGGTGTTCCGTGAGCCTATTGTTGTTGATGGAATAAAACCTGTTGTTTCAAATTGGGAAAAACCAATTATTATCGCCCGTCATGCTTATGGCGATGTTTACAAAAACGTTGAATTTCGCGTTGAAGAAGGCGAAACAGCTGAACTTGTTATAAGAGGAAAAGATGGTGAAAGAAAAGAAACAATACTCACATTTGATAAGAGTGCAGGTGTTGTTCAGGGACTTCATAATATTGATGCTTCCATTGAAAGTTTTGCCCGTGCTTGCTTTGAGTATGCTCTTGATAAAAAACAGGATCTTTGGTTTGCTACAAAAGATACAATATCAAAAACGTATGACCACCGCTTTAAGGACATTTTTGCTGAAATCTACGAGAATGATTATAAAGCAAAATTTGATGAAGCAGGTATAGAATATTTCTATACGTTGATCGATGATGCCGTTGCACGCGTCATTCGTTCAAAAGGCGGATATATCTGGGCTTGCAAAAACTATGACGGTGATGTTATGTCGGATATGCTTGCAACTGCCTTTGGTTCGCTTGCTATGATGACAAGCGTTCTTGTTTCACCTGACGGTAAGTATGAATATGAAGCAGCGCACGGTACAGTTACACGCCATTATTATAAGTATCGCGATGGCGAAGAAACAAGTACAAACTCTGTTGCAACTATTTTTGCATGGACCGGTGGACTTCGTAAACGCGGTCAACTTGATGGCAACGATGAACTTATTGAGTTTGCCGATAAAATGGAAAAGGCAACCATTGCAACCATAGAAAGCGGCATAATGACTAAAGATCTTTATATTCTTTCAACATTAGAAAATAAAGTTGCAGTAAATAGTCGTCAATTCCTTGAAGCAATTAAAAATAAATATGATGAAATGTAAGGAGAAATAAAAATGAAAATTTACGAAACATGGGAAAATATGCAGGAGCTCTGTCAGAATGAAATGCAGCAAAGAGAATTATGGAACACATATTATTTGCAGGAAACAGAAGCATATAAAGTTATTCTTGGTGAAAAAAGTTTTACATTAAAGGGAACAGCAAAGGAACTTGCAGAAAAATTCAATATGGAAACTGCAATTTTTGCACCTTTTATTGATGGAATCAACACATCTCTTGAGAAAGAACAAAACGTAAAAGAAATCGAAGAAGATACGGAAATTGAAATGACGATTCTTCCTGAAAAACTCTTTTATAATATGCTCAACGCTAAAGCAAAGTGGCTTTATGAGTTAAAGGAGTGGAACGATGTTCTTCCTGAAGAAAAACGTACAGAAATAACTCGTACATGGCGTCAGGAACAGCAGGCTGTAAGTTCAAATACTGTAGGCAGAAATGATCCTTGTCCCTGCGGAAGCGGTAAAAAATATAAAAAATGCTGCGGCAAGTAATTGAGGAATATAATGTCATTTGATAAAAGCAAAATACGTAATTTTTGTATAATTGCACATATTGATCATGGTAAGTCAACTTTAGCAGATCGTCTTATTGATGAAACGGGTACGGTAAGTTCACGCGAAATGCGTGCACAGTTGCTTGATACTATGGAACTTGAGCAGGAACGAGGAATAACTATCAAGTCTCAGGCTGTTCGTATGTTCTATACTGCTGATGATGGCGCGGAGTATATGCTTAATCTTATTGATACTCCAGGCCACGTTGACTTTACTTATGAAGTTGAACGTGCGCTTAATGCTTGTGAAGGTGCAATTCTTATAGTTGATGCCACACAAGGTGTTGAAGCACAAACGCTTGCAAATGTTTATCTCGCAGTAGGTCAGGATCTTGAGATTCTTCCCGTTATTAATAAGATAGATCTTCCAAGTGCCGAGCCTGAACGGGTTGCGCAAGAAGTTGAAGATATTATCGGAATTCCGTGTATGGATGCACCAAGAATTTCTGCAAAAGAAGGTATAAACATTCACGAAGTTCTGGAGATGATCGTTCGTGATGTTCCACCGCCGAAAGGTGATGACAATGAACCCCTTCAAGCACTGATATTTGATTCTGTTTATGATAACTATAAGGGTGCATTAAGTTTTGTTCGCGTTATGAACGGAACAGTTAAAGTTGGTACAAAGATCAGAATGATGCATTCTAATCACACCTTTGATGTTACCGAGGTTGGCGTTTTTACGCCTAATTATCGTGAAACAGAAATGCTTTGTGCAGGTGAAGTTGGATACATTTCGGCAAGTATAAAAACTGTAAGTGAAACGCGTGTAGGTGATACGATTACTGATGATGATAACCCTGCAACAGAGCCACTTCCTGGGTATAAAAAGATAATGCCTACGGTTTTCTGTGGTATATATCCTGCTGACGGAAGTGAATATGATGATCTTCGTGATGCTTTGGAAAAGTTAGGCTTAAATGATGCTTCACTTACTTTTGAACCCGAAACTTCTGCTGCTTTAGGTTATGGTTTCCGTTGTGGCTTCCTTGGCTTGTTGCACATGGAAATTATTCAGGAACGTTTGGAACGCGAATTTGATTTTGATCTTGTTACGACTGCACCCAGCGTTATTTATGAAATAACAAAAACAGACGGCACAGAACTTCGTATCGATAACCCTGCAAACCTTCCAAAGGTTGATGAGATCAAGGAAATGCGTGAGCCTATTGTTAAGGCAAATATTATGACGCCAAAAGATTATATTGGTGCCATAATGGATCTTTGTATTGAAAAACGCGGCGAATATATTAATATGCATTACGTTGATGAAAATCGTGCAGTACTTGAATATCGTATGCCATTAAACGAAATTATTTATGATTTCTTTAACACGTTAAAATCACGCACGCGTGGATACGCTTCTTTTGATTATGAACTTGCAGGATATCAGGAAAGTTCTCTTGTAAAACTTGATTTCCTTTTGAACGGAGATATGTGCGACGCACTTTCGGTTATTGTTCATAAAGATAAAGCCTATGCTCATGGCAGAATGGTTGCTGAAAAATTAAGAGATGTTATTCCAAGACAACTTTTCGAAATTCCCATTCAAGCAGCAATCGGCGGAAAAGTAATTGCCCGCGAAACTGTACGAGCAATGAGAAAAGACGTTCTCGCTAAGTGCTATGGCGGTGATATTACAAGAAAGAAGAAACTTCTTGAAAAGCAAAAAGAGGGTAAAAAACGTATGCGCCAGGTTGGTAGTGTAGAAGTACCTTCTGAAGCTTTCCTTGCAGTTTTAAAACTAGATTAAAATGCGCGGATTATATATTCACATTCCATTTTGTCATAAAAAATGTTCATATTGTGATTTTGTATCCTTTGGCGGTAGAGAGAATTTTCTGCCGCCTTATTTGCACGCCTTAAAAAATGAAGCAGAAAAATTTAAAGGTGAAGAAATTTCTACTGTTTTTATTGGAGGAGGAACACCAAGTCTGATGTCTTGTGAACAAATTGAAGACTTGTGTGATTTTTTGCATCAGAATTTTAAAATTAAAAACAATGCAGAATTTTCTATTGAAGCAAATCCCCAATCATTGACATTTGATAAACTTTTGTCTGCAAAAAATGGGGGAGTAAACAGAATTTCTGTGGGTGCACAATCTCTTTCTGATAACGTTTTAAATGATCTTGGCAGAAGTCATACTCTTAAACAGTTTGAAGAAGCGATAAATAATATAAATAAAGCAGGCTTTAATAATTTTAATCTTGATCTTATATTTGCTTTACCTGATCAAACTCTTGAAATGTGGCGCGAAACGATTAATAAAGCTATAAATTATGGCTCAACACATATATCTTGCTATTCCCTTATTCTTGATCCTTCAACGCCTTTAGGTGCCGCTTATGAGCGTAATGAGATTTCTGTTCCAGATGAAGAAACTGAACGGCAGATGTATAAAATGATAACTGAAGTATTTTCAAAAAACGGTATATATCAATACGAAATATCAAACTATGCAAAAAAAGGATTCGAGTGCAAGCACAATATAAACTATTGGAAGTGCAATGAATATATAGGACTTGGATGTGCGGCACATTCTTATTATAACGGTGCGAGATATAATAATACAGCGGATCTTGAAAAGTATATTTTGCAAAAAAATATTGTCGAGAATAAAGAACAATTATCTTTAATTGATATGCAGGAAGAATTTTTAATGCTTGGTTTAAGGATGAATTATGGTATAAATTTAATTGAATATAATAATAAATTCAACTGTAATTTTCTTAAAAAGTACAATATGACCATAAATAAATTAGAAAAATTAGATCTTGTTAAGTTACAAAACGATCAATTATCTTTAACAGAAAAAGGTCTTGATCTTTGCGATAGCGTGGTATTTGAATTTATTGAACGAATATAAAAAACAAGGTAGAAACCGTAATGGTTCCTACATTTTTTTTTTGATGAATATTAGGGGGTTATTTTTTGCTATGACAAGAGTCTTTCATACCGCAGCCGGAACAACCGCAGGAACAAGAACCTTTGCCTTCTTTTCTCTTTTTTATTTCATTTACAACTATTGCGATAACTATGATTGCAATAATTGAAGTAATAATAATTGTCGGCCACATATGTTTCACCTCTTAATTGTTTTGTTTGTTTTTTCTAAAAAGCATATAAAGTATAAATGCAAGAAGTATAATTGCAATGATCGTACCTATGATGTTACCGCTTCCGAAGAACCATGAACCTAACTGATATACGATAAGGCATACGGCATAAGCAAATACACACATATAAGTAATTGCAAATGCGGTCCATTTCCAGTTGTTCATTTCACGCTTGATTGCGCCCATAGCGGCAAAGCAAGGTGCACAAAGAAGATTAAACATCATAAATGAGAAACCTGCGAGAGCGTTGTTATTGAAAAATTCTTTTGCAATAGTTGCATATGTTGCGGCATCACCTTCCATAGCAAGGTCAGCATTAGCCATGGAGGAAAGAGTACCAAATGTTCCAACAACTTCTTCTTTTGCAACAAGACCTAAAATGGTTGCTACGGCAGATTGCCAGTTTCCAAATCCTAAAGGAACAAATATAAATGCGATGGGTTTACCGATCATTTCAAGAATAGATGCACCACCGTTTTCTTCGGTAATATAGTGAAATCCGTTTTCAAATGAAAGACTGTTCAAAATCCAGATAAGAACGCTTGCAGCAAGAATTACAGTGCCTGCACGCTTGATAAATGACCAACCACGTTCCCATGTTGCACGGAAAATATTTGAAGCAACGGGTGCATGATATTGGGGAAGTTCCATTACAAAGGGGGAGGGGTTTCCTGCAAAAGGTTTGGTCTTTTTAAGAATAAGTCCGGTGATAACAACGGCGGCAACACCTATGAAATATGCTGCAGTTGCAATTAAACCGCTTCCGGCGAAAATTGCACCTGTAATAAGACCAACAATAGGCATTTTAGCACCGCAAGGGATAAATCCGGTGGTAATAACAGACATTTTTCTGTCACGATCTTGTTCGATTGTGCGGCTTGCCATTATTCCGGGAACACCACAGCCGGTAGCAACAAGCATGGGGATAAAACTTTTTCCCGATAAACCGAATTTTCTGAAAAGTCTATCCATAATAAAGGCAACGCGAGCCATGTATCCACAATCTTCAAGAATTGAAAGAAGCAGGAATAAAATGAGCATTTGAGGTACAAAACCAAGTACAGCACCAACACCGCCAACAATACCGTCAGCAACAAGGCTTGTGAGCCAAGGTGCACAGTTCCAACCTCCAAGTAATGATTTTACACCCGGAACGATCCATTCACCAAAAAGAGTTTCGTTCATAAAACCAACGGTCCAATCGCCAACAGTACCGATTGAGATCGTGTAAATAAGCCACATAACTGCAACGAAAATAGGTAATGCAAGGAACTTGTTAGTAACGATTCTATCAATTTGATCGGAAGTAGATAATTTTTTGTTATGCTTCTTTTTGAAACATTTTTTTGCAAGATCGGTTATGTAAATGTATCTTTCGTTGGCAATAATGCTTTCGGAGTCATCATCATAGTGGTTTTCAACGTCAACAATATCTTTTTCAATATGAGTTAAAATATCTTCGTTTAAAGTCAATTCTTCACGAACACGAGAATCTCTTTCAAAAAGTTTAACTGCATACCAACGCTGGCTGTCTTCGTTCAGGTGATGAACGGTTGCTTCTTCGATATGTGCAAGAGCGTGTTCAACAGTACCTGAAAAAATGTGAATATGTGAAAAACTGCTGTTCTTTGCTTCATTTACAGCAAGTTCAGCGGCTTCCTGAATTCCATCGCCTTTTAAAGCAGAGATTTCAATAACTTTGCATTTAAGACCTTTTGAAAGAAGTTCAATGTTTATTGAATCACCGTTTTTCCTAACTATATCCATCATGTTTATAGCAATAACAACGGGAATTCCTAAATCTAAAAGTTGTGTTGTAAGATAAAGATTGCGTTCAAGGTTTGTTCCGTCAACAATATTAAGAATGGCATCGGGTTTTTCTTGAACAAGATAGTTTCTGGCAACGACTTCTTCTAATGTATAAGGAGATAGGGAGTAGATGCCGGGAAGGTCAGTTACGATTACGTCATCATGATTTTTTAATTTGCCCTCTTTTTTCTCAACTGTTACGCCGGGCCAGTTACCTACATATTGGTTTGCACCGGTTAATGCATTAAAAAGTGTTGTTTTACCGCAGTTAGGGTTACCTGCGATAGCAATTTTATATTCCATTTTATATCCTCTCTGTTCGCTTATTCGATTTCGATCATTTGGGCATCGTCTTTTCTTAATGAAAGTTCATAACCTCTTAAATATAATTCCATGGGATCGCCTAGTGGTGCGAATTTTCTAACGTAGATCTCAACGCCTTTTGTAATGCCCATGTCCATTATACGTCGTCTGATAGGTCCTTCTCCATGAAGTTTTTTAACTGTTACGGTCTGCCCGATTTTGGCATCTTTTAAAGTTTTCATGTAACACAACTCCTTTCTTTACAAGTTAGTCTATGCTAACTCAAACACAAATAAAACAGTTAGCCGTTGCTAACTACACAAATATAATACACATTTTTGAAAATTTTGTCAATGGTTTTTTTGAAAAAAATCGGAAAAATTTTTTTCTTGTATTTTTGTAGGAAATAATTGCAAAAAAATAATTTTTATTGTATAATATTTTTCATAAAATATTAGGAGGAAAAATTTTATGGATATTGTTAAGCGTCCGGATTCAATGTTGCGTATTACCACACCTGAACTTGCACAAAAGTTTATTGATGAACAAGTTAAAGAAGTTCAGGCACAAGTGGGGGATAAAAAAGTTCTGCTTGCACTTTCAGGCGGTGTTGACTCATCAGTTGTTGCAGCACTTCTTATTAAAGCAATAGGCAAACAACTTGTTTGTGTTCACGTTAATCATGGCTTGATGCGTAAAGGCGAAAGCGAGCAGGTTATTGAAGTTTTCAGAAATCAGCTTGATGCTAACCTTATCTATGTTGATGCTACCGACCGTTTCTTGGATCTTCTTAAAGACGTTGCTGAGCCTGAAAAGAAGCGCAAGATCATCGGCGGTGAGTTTATAAAAGTATTTGATGAAGAAGCAAGAAAACTTGAAGGCATTTCTTTCCTTGCTCAGGGAACAATCTATCCCGATATTCTTGAAAGTGACGGAGTTAAGGCACATCATAATGTTGGCGGACTTCCCGAAGATATGCAGTTTGAACTTGTTGAGCCTGTTAAACTTCTTTATAAAGATGAAGTTCGCGTTGTAGGTAAGGCTTTAGGCTTGCCTGCATCAATGGTAGACCGTCAGCCTTTCCCCGGTCCCGGACTTGGTGTTCGTTGCCTGGGTGCAATCACCCGTGATCGTCTCCATGCTCTTCGTGAAGCAGATGCAATTCTTCGTGAAGAATTTGATAAAAACGGACTTAATTTAAAGGTTTGGCAGTATTTTATTGCAGTACCCGATATGAAAAGTGTTGGCGTAAAAGACAATAAACGCTATGAAGGTTGGCCTGCAATCATTCGTGCAGTCAACACAACAGATGCTATGACTGCGACCATTGAAGAAATTCCTTACGAACTTCTTCATACCATCACAAAACGCATTACTTCCGAGGTTGAAGGCATCAACCGCGTACTTTTAGACCTTACACCAAAACCCATCGGCACAATCGAGTGGGAATAATACCGAATGGCTGACAAGTGCCCGAAAACCCTTGGAAATAAAGGGCTTTCGGGCATTTCTGCAATTTAGAAAAACGCCGCTGCAACACTTTTGCAACACGCAAGATAAAAAGTACAAAAAGGAATGGTTACAGGTGGTTATCAAGTTGGAAAGGAAAATCATATGAATAAGACCTTTGAAAAAAACAGAGAAACCAAGGTTGTATTGCAGGGTTTTCTTTCTGAATTTAGAGATGCACTTGAGGAAGAAATTTCTAAAATTGAAAAGAGTGGTCAGTCCTCAACTTTACTGTTTGGTGGACGACAGATTGAAAGCCATGGGCACGACCTCTGGTATCGTTTTAATGTTGAGTATGTCCCGTCTCTTCCGGCAGACACGCCCTGCAAGCTGGTAATCGGTAAGGAGCAGTTTGATGTTACAGTCATAAGTTTCGAAGAGAACTCCGTTGTAATCTCTGCAAGGACACCCTTGCCGGACACGATTGGTAAAGCCAGACTCGAAAATGGTGCCACGGTGCTGATGGAACGACTAATCAAGTGTATCGAAGAAAATGCTGAAAAAGAAAATCCTGCAGGAAATCGTATGTTGTCTTCTGAAGTCGGCGTATACTCTGTAAAGAAGGTCTTTGAGTATAGCGATTTAACACTGCATGCTGGAAACACGCAAAGTCAAAACAATGCTATCATATCTGCCGTTTCAAACGATATCACTTATGTGTGGGGGCCACCTGGCACAGGCAAAACCACTGTTATTGGGCAAATCATTGACGAACTGTATAAGCATGATCGCTCCGTATTAGTTGTTTCTCATACCAACACAGCAGTTGACGGTGCCATCGAAAAAGCAGACAAAACATATTTCAAATCAAACCCAAACAGTGATGTTAGTTACCCTATTCTGAGAATTGGCACTCCAGTCAAGATGTTGCCGGATCGAGTTTTGTTAGCACAACATGTTGCGACACTAGGAAAAGAGTTGTATGAACAAAAAGCAGCCCTCGAAAAGCAACAATCTGATTTGCAGCACCGCATCAATGAAATCACCCCCTTGCTCGCTAAAGATACTTGGATCAAAGAAAGCTATTTGAGTGCAATTGGAAAAGTACTGCAAAGAGTTGCTGTTCTCGAAAAGGAAATTGCTGAGATTCAGAATAGAATCGATGCCATAAATATCTCTGCAACGCAAGAAAAGGAAGCCCATCCAGAGTATGCAAACTATCTGATTTTATCGAAAACGCTCAAAGCCAAACGGAGCGATTACGATACAGTTTGTGCTCAGCACAACAGCATTGAGCAAGCAACTTCTGCGCTCCCTCCGCAGATACAAGCAGCGCAAGATGAGGTTAGAAAGCATGACAGATATACAGAGCTTCAAGCCCGAGAAGCAAAGTATATGTCTGCTTCGTTCCTTCGAAGCGAAATTAGTAGGGCAGATGCACAAATCACACGGTTTCAAAGTTCAATTAATGAGTTGACAAGGCAGCAGACCGCAGCACAGCAAACAATCTCTGACTATGAGAAGAAGAGTTCTGTTACAAAGCTATTTGCGGGAAAAAGTAATGTTACTCAAGCACAATCTACTTTAGAGCGGGTAAGCAAGGAACTTCCCATAGCAAAGGAGAACTTGTGCCGCCAGCAGGATCTTAAGGTCGAATATTCTCAGCAGCTGGAAAGCCTTTTGCTTTTGCAGGAACAGCTCCGTGCAGTTACCCCTTCAAAAACGCAGGACTACTGGAATAATGAGGTAACCAAGCTGCAATCGGAGCTTTCTGATGCAGAAAAGGCACTTTCAGACCTGACTCCTAGAAAAAAGTCTTTGTACGAAGATGTTTGTAAACTTGAACGGCAGCAAAGCCAAGCTAAGACTTCATTCGAACTTCTGAGTGAACTGGGCAGAAAAGCTCGTCAGGAGCAGGATAAGCTAGCTGAAGCAAAGAACCTGCGCAACAAAGAGAACGCAACTTGTTCTGAGCTGCTGGAAAAAGAGATTTCTCTTTGCTCTGCATTCATGTATAAGCCAACGGCTGAAGGCATTTCGCCTCTGTTTGATGAACTCTCTGCTCTATTTATAGCGGTAAAGTCCGACATTGCTGACATTGATGTAGAAGTCATCAAACAAGAAAAAGAAAATATCAGTCAGCAACTGGTTGAGATTTTCCGTCAGCTGAATGAGCTTAAAGAGAAAATGCAGGAACTCGAAAAACAAGCAATAATGAATGCAAGAATTGTTGGTGCCACACTCGCAAAGTCTTATCTAAGCGACACACTGCGCGAAAGGAAATTCGATACCGTAATTCTAGACGAAGCATCTATGGCATCGATTCCTGCGCTTTGGTGCGCCAGCTATCTTGCTGAAAGCAGTATTGTGATTGTAGGTGACTTCCTTCAGTTGCCACCTATAGTTATGGCAGATACTCCTATGGCTCAGAAATGGTTGGGTAAGGATATTTTCTACCATAGTGGCATGCAAGAACGCGCTAAGAATAAATCTACATGCCCGGAAAACTTCGTTATGCTTAACAACCAGTTCCGTATGGAGTCTGATATTGCAGACATTGCAAACATGTACTATGGTGCATATGGTGGCCTTCTTTCTGATGACAATAATGAGTTCCGAGTGAAAGCTCGCGAGGAATTCTATAGTTGGTATTCAGGAAAGAGGACAAAAAGAAATGTTCATTTGATTGACACCGAAAGTCTCCACGCCTGGGTTACCGGTGTGCCGCAAGGAAAGAGCCATAGTCGTTTGAATTGTTTTTCTGCAGCTGTATCCGTCGATCTAGCGTTTAAGTTTTTAGAGAACAAGCTAAAAGGTCTTGATCCTAAGACAGCACAACCCGCAAAAGAGGCTTCTGTGCTGATTGTTGCTCCATATAAACCGCATATCACAAGAATCGATCAGCTTGTTGAACTTGAGTATCGCAACCGCGGATTCAAAGAAAACCTTAATTTCATTAGAGCTGGTACAATCCATAGTTTCCAAGGTAGTGAGGCAGACATTGTAATCTTCGACATTGTCATAGATGAACCACATTGGAAAGCAAATCTATTCATGACAGACAAAGATATCAATGAAGATCTACGGAAGATGTTCAATGTAGCTGTCACAAGAGCGAAGTTCAAATTGTATATTGTTGGCAACTTTACCTATTGCCAAAAGCGCGCTAAAGACAACGCTCTTTCGGAATTGTTGGACAAGCTCATCAAAAAAGATAAGCTTGCTAAAGTGGATGCTAAGTCTCTTCTTCCGGATATTGTATTTACACGCCAGTCTGATTTTGCTTTTGATGGAAACCTAAAAGGGAAACATATTGTTTGTCGAGAAGAATCCTTCAATGATTATTTCATGGCAGACATCAAGTCCTTTAAAAAACGACTGATCGTGTATTCTGCGTTTATGACCGAAGCACGGCTTAGTACTCTTCTGCCAGCTTTCACCGATGCTATACACTCCGGAAAACAAATCATTGTTGTCACAAAAGCACTTTCCGACCGTGGAAAAACTGAGCTTGCGCAGTACAAAAAGTGTGAAGAAGAGTTGCGTGCAATTGGTATTAATATTCTCCATAAAAAGGGCATGCACGAAAAGCTAATATTTGTTGATAGCAATGCAGTCTGGATTGGTTCTTTGAATGCACTAAGCTTTACTGGTTTGACAGGAGAGGTTATGCAGCGACACGCAGATCGAGAGCTGACATCTGAATATGAAAAGCTCTTCGATATTGAGCATATCTGTAGCGCAATAGAAAACCAACACGAACAGAAGTGTCCTATCTGCGGTGATGAAATGCTTGTAAAAGAAAGCGATGATGGCGGCATTTACTGGAAGTGCACTTCGGGTGATTATTCCAGAAATGCTGCACAGCAGTATCCTCTCGATGGTATTCTCCGTTGTAAGTGCGGCGCTCCCTATGTCTTTGCAATGAAAAATGAGCCTCGTTGGATATGCTCCGAAGATTCGAAGCACTATCAAAAAATGCGTGAAGGCGATTTGAAACTTGAGAAAATGGCCGCTCTTATACCCACTAAGGCAGCAAGAAGAGAGGTTGATCGATTTTTTGAAAAGAGGCATCAAGAAAAACATAAATCGAACAACTCTAAAAAGACCGGGAAAGTTGATGACCAATTGAGTATGTTTGATAATTAACTCCACAACCATTCGGCACTATCCCGCAGGCGGTTTTGCAACTTTTTCTGCAACAAAATATTTGATAAATGAAATAACGCATGGAAAAGTGCGGTCAAAATCGTCGTTTCAGATAATATTTAGGGCATAAATAAGCAAAAGAAGAGTCCTAAAAATGAGTGGGAATAAGGGGAATAATACTAAATGGCTTTCAACACCCCGAATTCTTATAAAGAGTTCGGGGTATTTGTGCATAACGGAGGGTAAAATGACTATTGAAGAGAAAAAAGAAGCTTTACGTAATGCTTTAAGTGAGGCTTTGTGTAGTTCATTCGAGTTGATACAATGGGAAGAATCAAAAGATAAACCGAATGTATTTGTTTTAGATAGAAAAGAAAGCGCGCGACTGGAACGCACGTGTTATCTTGCAGGTTGTCATGATGTTTTTGGTGGAATAATTTCTATTGAATATAACCCAAAGCAAGATACCGTTAGGTTTCTTATTAAAGATAGACCTATTCAGCCTAAGTTCAAAGATGACCTCTTAAATCTTTTCGACAAGCATTCTCCGTTCGGTATGAAACTATCATTCGATGATAAACTCACGCCTATTTTATCAAGAGAAGAAAAAGTTGAACCGCAAGACTTTCAAGTTTTTTTGAACGAATTTCGCAAAGCGTATGACGAATATTATCCTCTGTTTTATATGATTACCGTAAGTGCAACAGAGTGGTATGATGGTTTCAACGTAGGAACTACACTTTGCTGTGACGGCATTTATTATTAAGGATTGACAGCAGGTTTTGAAAGCAAAAAACTGCGATAAAGCAAATGATAGTTATAATTGATGTAATTATCATGGGAAAAGTTCCCGTTTTTATAAAAACGAGAACTATTTAGTGAAGTTTGTGCCAAAAGACATCAAGTGGAAATATGCAGAATAATCCATTTGCTCAAGTCTTATTTTGCTAAAATAGGGAGTATAAAAGATGAATTTGCCCAAAGAAAGAGAATTGCTACTTATCATTCATGAGAGTGCGGATAAATATGAAACAGAATTCATTTGCGTTGACATTAACACGAACAAACCATATCATCAATGGTTTGATGCAGGAAATATGTGGGGAAATCGCACGATCGAAATGTCTTGGGAAGAAGTTGTAAATATTGATCCAATTAAATTCAGGGGAATGAATGAAAACAACTGGAAGGATTATGTTTGAACTTTTTAACAAATTATAGTTTGTAAGATATAGTACAAAACGGCTTGGAGGTTATTCTTCCAAGCCGTTTTTAGTTATCTAACGTTTTATCGTGAATTAATATACGCATCACCATTAGTCACTTTACGACGGAGCTTTTTGCGGCAATGTCAATAATCGTACATCCGTTTCATTCTCTATTCATTTGATTTTTTCGTTGACAATTATAATGCTTTGTGATAAAATAACGTTCGTTATATAACAAATGATATATAAAGGAGTATTCTATGCCTCCCAAAACAAAAGTTTCTCGTGAAGAAATTATTGAAACGGCTATTTTAATGGTAAAAAACGGGGAAGAGATAAACGCAAGAAGCATTGCGTCAAGGCTTTCTTGCTCAACTCAGCCTATTTTTTCCAATTTTCGGAATATGGATGAATTAAAAGGTGCCGTATTAAAAAAATGCGAAGAGATTTACATTGAATTTACCGAAAAGGAAATTGAAAAAAAGGAATATCCAACCTATAAAATAATGGGTATGGCTTACGTTAGCTTTGCTAAAAAGGAGAAAGAATTATTTAAACTTCTTTTTATGCAAAAGAGAAATGATGAAAACGGAGGGACACTTTTATTCGATAAGAGTGTTGAATTGTTGCAAAAAAATTTAGGCTTGGATAAAGAGGATGCAACGATGTTTCATCTTGAAATATGGGCTTTTGTTCACGGAATTGCTTCAATGCTTGCGACGGGATATCTTGAGCTTGAAAATAGTCTTATAAGTAAAATGACTTCTGATGTTTATAATGGTCTTAAAGCGCAGTTTTTGCAGAAAGGGAGCTATATATGATAGAGATAAAAGAGTTAACAAAGATATATAAGGATACTGTTGCTGTCGATAAGCTTTCCTTAAATATTGATGATGGTGAGCTTGTTTCGTTTTTAGGCATTAACGGTGCAGGAAAAAGCACCACAGTAAAAATGCTTTCTTGTCTCACGTCTCCAACAAGCGGTGATGCATTTATAAACGGGAAAAGTATAGTAAAAAATAGGGAAGATGTTAAAAAAATTATTGCCGTTGTTCCTCAAGAAGAAGCGGTTGCACAAGGACTTACCGTAAAAGAAAATCTTCAGCTGATTGCGGGAATATACAATATTGATAACTGCGAAAAAGAGATTGTCGATATTGCAGAAAAATTAGGCTTAACAGATTATTTGAATAAAAAGGCATCGAAGCTTTCGGGCGGATATAAGCGAAGGCTCAGCATTGCAATGGCGCTTATCACAAAACCGCAGATATTATTTTTAGATGAACCTACTGTTGGGCTGGATGTTATAGCACGAAGCGAGCTTTGGGATATAATTCTTTCCTTAAAAGGTAAGACAACAATGTTCCTTACTACACATTATATGGAGGAAGCTGAAAAACTTTCTGATCGTGTGGCGATAATGAAAAACGGAAAGCTTATAAAATACGGTGCTCAGCTTGAAATCAAAGAAGCAGCGGGTTGTGAAAAATTTGAAGAAGCCTTCGTTAAATTGGTAAAGGAGGCAGAATAAATGAGAATGATATTTTTCGCATCCAGAAATTTTAAAGAAATTTTGCGAGACCCTCTTACTGTTTTATTCGGTCTTGGATTTCCGGTAGTGCTATTGCTTTTATTAAGCGCAATCCAGATGAATGTTCCGGTAGAGCTTTTTGAGATAGCATCTCTCGCACCGGGAATAACGGTATTTGGACTGTCCTTTATTTCACTATTTACTGCGATGATAATATCTAAGGACAGAAGCAGTTCGTTTTTGCAAAGGTTATATACGACGCCAATGAGGACTATTGATTTCCTCTTGGGTTACGTTTTGCCGGTTGTGCCCGTAGCGGTAATTCAAAGCCTGATATGTTATTTGGTTGCAATGCTTTTGGGCCTTGATTTTTCAGTAAATATTCTGGTTGCAGTACTTTTTATTGCAGTTATATCACTTCTATTTATATCAATAGGTCTGTTGTGCGGAAGCATTCTCTCAGATAAGCAGGTAGGCGGCGTTTGCGGTGCATTGCTTACCAATTTATGTGCTTGGCTCTCAGGTGTATGGTTTGATCTTTCCTTAGTTGGCGGTGCTTTTGAAAAAGTTGCACATATGCTTCCCTTTTATCACGCAGTGAAAATTGAACAGGCAATAATTGTAGGGCAATATGATGAAGTATTTATTCATTTTGCCTGGGTAGGCGGATATACTGTAGTTATCTTTTTATTAGCAATATATTTCTTTGTGCGACAAATGAAAAAGTATTAGTTCAGGAGGTTTTTAATATGCTTATTGATTTTCACACACACTGTTTTCCGGAAAAAATTGCATCTAAAGCTATTGAAAAACTTTCTTATTCTTCGGG
>JAZULU010000056.1:0-2107 GCA_045603265.1 Clostridia bacterium | reverse complement strand
GTGAATACTAATAAAATAGCAGAAAAATTTTTGACGGAAATAGTAAACGATGGTATTTTTGAATATAATACCGTTGCTGTATCAAGAGGATTACGGACAAAAGCGTACCCTAACGAAAACTTGCTTTATATACTTAAAAAGAACGATAGCAAAATAATTCTTTCTTCTGATAGCCATAATATTGCCACATTGGATTTTGATTTTGAGGAAGCAAAATTATGTTTAAAAGATATAGGAATTAAGTATATATATACGTTGTATAATAATGAGTTTGTAAAGGTGAAAATATGAAATTATGCACTTCAACAGGTGATTTTAGCTATTACGTAGATAACGTTACCGAAAAAATTAAAAGCTTTAAAGGGTTGAAGTTTAAGTATATAAATCTTGAGCAAACAGGTTCAATTTCTGAATTTTTCAGCGAAAATGATGAAAATTGGAAACGATTGGCTGATGATTGGAGCAATGCTGCTGCTTATGCAGGGGTTGAATTTGTTGTTTCGCATGCACCGTGCCTCGATGAACCTATTCCGGATGCAATAAAAAATCCCGATAACGAAGAATATAACTTAAATCTACGTGCGCTAAAACGCTCGATAGAAATCTGTAATCTCCTTAATATTGATCGCATTGTTGTGCATCCTTGCACCAGCGAGAAGTTTTCAGTTGATGAACTTTATAAGTATAACAAAATGTTTTACGGTGATCTGTTGAAGATAGCCGAAAAATATAATATTATGCTTTTAACTGAAAATATGCCTAAAAATTCATTGCGTTTTTCAACGGGGAAGGAAATTCGTGATTTTTTAGAATTTTTTGATCATCCATTGCTTGGTGCTTGCTGGGATACGGCTCACGCTAATATTGATACTGTTGCACGTAAAATAGGTCAATATGACAATATAATTGCACTTGGTGATAAGTTAAAAGGTGTGCATATTTCCGATAATTTCGGTGATTGCCATCATCACTCATGGCCTTTTGCAGGCGTAATAAACTTTGATTCCGTTATGCAAGGATTGCTTGATGTTAATTATGACGGCTACTTTACTTTTGAGGCATCATATACGCTCTTGCACAACAGCAATCCACCTTATGGTCGTCAACCTTGGATGCATAATGGCGAGGTCGTAAGAAAGCTTTTAAGTCCGTCGATAGAGCTTAAGAAAAAGGCAGTTGACCTTCTTTATGAAACAGGCAAATATATTTTAGAAACCTATAATTGTTTGGAGGAATAAAAAATGAAAAGTGTTTTTTTAAGATATCCTGGAGGCAAAGCGAAAGCAGTTACTTTCAGCTATGATGACGGTGCTCCGCAAGATAGGAAACTTGCAGAAATTTTTGATAAATATGGAATGAAAGGTACTTTTAATTTCTGCGCATATAATAATAATTTCTCCGATGAAGAAATTGACGATATATTCCTTTCAAAGGGCCACGAAATAGCCGTGCATGGTGAATTTCATAGGGCAAACGGTAACACACGTCCCATTGAAGGCATAAGGGACGTGCTTAATTGCAGACTGGACCTTGAAAAAAGGTGCAAAAGAATTATCCGCGGTATGGCATATCCTGATACGGGGATAAGAATAATGGGTAATTTCGGCACCTATGAAGGCATAAAAAATTATCTTAAAGAGCTTGATATTGTTTACGCAAGAACATTGGGCGGCGATAACGATGAATTCCGCTTGCCTGACGATTTTCACGCGTGGATGCCTACCGCACATCATAAAAACCCAAAAATTATGGAATATATTGATAAATTCCTTAATCTCAACCTTTCAATCAATGCTTGTTATCACGCAAGGCGTTTTCCCAGACTTTTTTATGTTTGGGGGCATAGCTTTGAGTTTGACCGTGATAATAATTGGGATCTGATTGAAAATATCTGCCAAAAATTTTCAGGAAACGATGGAATTTGGTTCGCTACAAATATTGAAATTTATGAGTACGTTGAAGCCTATAAGCGCCTCGTTTACAGCGCTGACGGTCTTCGAGTATATAACCCAACTTTAATTGATTTGTGGATTGATGTTGACGGAAAATTGTATACAATCAAATCAGGCGAAACTATCGTTGTAGAATAATATTTGTTTTAAGGAAC
>JAZULU010000055.1:0-4126 GCA_045603265.1 Clostridia bacterium | reverse complement strand
TTCGCGAGTTAGTCCTTCAACGCTAAAAAAGAACCTGGCGTTGATCAACGCCAGGCCCAAAAAGGTTTTAGGATTTCAAAAACCGGTTGATTTGTTTGAACTTTCTCTCAAAAACTGTTGCACTTAGTTTGACAATTCATCGTGTTACAAAGGGGATAAAGCCTCAGTTACTTACGTATTGTGTAAGCGCCTTCGGCTTTACCCCTTTGTGCCTTGAATTTCGGGTTTTCTCGCACTCTTGAATAGAGTGATGCACCCCTGATTTTCAAGTTTTTTGCACTGCTGATAAAGCGCGCCACGCCTTGTCTTAAAAATTTTCTCGCACTCTTAAAAATACTTTACAATAAAACTCCGAATTTTCGGAGTTTTTTGTTTAAATCTGCAATGTTTACGGTGAAAAAAGCAATGTACTTTTTATTTTTGATTTGGTATACTTTTGTCAGGTGATGAATTATGAAAAACTTTGATGAAAAAATTTGGCAGATGATGTTTGAAAAATTATATTCCAAAAAAACTAATCTGTTTTATGATTTTTTGGTGGAAGGTCTTTCCTTTAAAGAATTTCTGCCTGAGCCTGAACTTATAAACAAGCAGATTCCCAATCCCTGCGGTTGGTGTACGGGCATGGAAGACGGCATGATAAACGGCGGAATCATGCTTGAAAGTGCCATTGAAGCCTATGAACTTTACGGTGATAAAGAATATCTTTTAAAGGCAAAAGAAATTTTTAATGGTATGAAAAAATGCGCGACCGTATCAAAAACAAAGGGATTTCTTGCCCGCAGTCTTTCGCCCGTTGACGGAGAAAGCCACTATATTGAAAGTTCAAGGGATCAGTATACCCATTGGATATTTGCATCGGTAAAATATCTTTTCAGCAGTCTTTCCGATGAAGATGAGAAAGAATTTATCAGGGAAACTCTTATAAATTTTGCTCTCCGCGCAAGGGAGAACGTTAAAAAAGAAAATGATTACAATTTGCTCCGCGAAGACAACAAAAAAAGTCTTGCAACAAAAATGTGGGGTGAACTGGGGGCTCACGAATGGGCGCGGCTTCCCATGTTCTATCTTGCCGCATGGAAGATAGGAAATGACGAAAGTTTTAAAGAAGACTATTTAAAGTACCGCGACGTTGCCCTTGAAAACTCCGAAAAAGTTGTACTTCCCAACTATAAACGGCTTTTTGCCCTTCATCAGATGCAGCTTTCCCTTCGTTTTATCTATGATTTTGACGATGATCTTTCCATAAAAAAGCGGTGTCTTAATCTAATGAAAAAGATCGCCGAATATAACAGACTTTCCGTTTTGGAACTTTTCCAAAAGCACAAACAAAAGAATATTTTAAAGAACTTTTTTGAAACTAAAAGGTGGAATCTTCTTGAAGCCCAATTCTGGGGTTATCTTGACGGCTACGGCTATTATGTGCCCAAATGTATAAAAAGCGATTTTACCTGCACCATTCCCGACATACACATTTATAACTTTGGCGATGGTATTGCCGTTATGGCTCTTGTGCCCGATGCTCCCTTTGACGAAGAGATGTTTAATGTTCTTAATGAAATCGGCAATTCTATTGACTATGACAGTTATAAAACCGATGCGGTTGATCATCTTCTTTTGCCATACTATGCGCTTAAAAAACACTTGCCAAAACGCTGAAATATGGTATAATTTCTCATATAAATCCTTTTAAGGAGAGAAGAAAATGATCGATATTAAATTTTTAAGGGAAAATCCCGAAATCGTAAAACAAAACATTAAAAATAAGTTCCAGGATTCAAAACTTCCTCTTGTTGATGAAGTTATTGAACTTGATAAAGAAAACCGCAAGAATATTCAGCTTGCTGAAGAACTTCGCGCAAACAGAAACAAATATTCCAAGCAGATCGGCGCTTTGATGGCTCAGGGCAAAAAAGACGAGGCTATGGAAATGAAAAAACTCGTAACCCAGCAGGGCGAACAACTTGCTGAGGCTGAAAAGAAAGAAGCCGAACTTCAGGAAAAGATCAAAAATATTATGATGATCATTCCTAATATTATTGATCCTTCCGTTCCCATCGGTAAGGACGATTCTGAAAACGTTGAAGTTCAGAAGTACGGTGAGCCTGTTGTTCCCGATTTTGAAGTTCCGTATCATTCCGATATTATGGAATCTTTTGACGGCATTGATCTTGACAGTGCCCGTCGCGTTGCAGGTAACGGTTTTTATTATCTTATGGGCGATATTGCACGCCTTCACTCTGCAGTTATTTCCTATGCACGCGATTTCATGATCGACCGCGGTTTCACTTACTGCGTTCCGCCTTTGATGATCCGTTCGGACGTTGTTACCGGCGTTATGAGTTTTGCTGAAATGGATGCTATGATGTATAAGATCGAAGGTGAAGACCTTTATCTTATCGGCACAAGCGAACACTCCATGATCGGTAAATTCATCGATCAGATGATTTATGAAGATAAACTTCCTTATACTCTTACAAGTTATTCACCTTGCTTCAGAAAAGAAAAAGGCGCACACGGCATTGAGGAGCGCGGTGTTTACCGTATCCACCAGTTTGAAAAGCAGGAAATGATCGTTGTTTGTAAGCCCGAAGACAGTAAAATGTGGTTTGATAAACTTTGGCAGAACACCGTTGATCTTTTCCGTTCACTTGATATTCCCGTTCGTACTCTTGAATGTTGCTCAGGCGACCTTGCTGATCTAAAGGTTAAATCCATTGACGTTGAAGCATGGTCACCCCGTCAGAAGAAATATTTTGAAGTTGGCTCATGTTCAAACCTTGGCGATGCCCAGGCTCGCAGACTTCGTATCCGTGTTTCCGGTAAGGACGGCAAGTATTTTGCACACACCTTAAACAACACCGTTGTTGCACCGCCCCGTATGTTAATTGCTTTCTTAGAAAATAATCTTAATGCTGACGGTAGTGTTAATATTCCTGAGGCGTTGCGCCCTTATATGGGTGGGAAGGAGAAACTTGTTCCCAAGAAGTAAGAAGCACAGCACGAGAAATCTCCGCATTACTGTGTTGTGGCAACCACAAACCGAAATAGTATAAAACGACCCCTTGTTATCAAGGGGTTGCTTTTTTATATAAAGTAAGTTATAATAACAATATCATTTTATTCGGAGGAATTTTTATGAAAAAGTTTCTTGTTCTTTTGTTGGCGGTGGTGCTTCTTTTTTCAGGATGCTCTTTGGCAGAAGAAATTGTGGATAATATTAAAGATGAAGTCAGGGAGGAAGTTCTTGACGAGATAGAAGACAAAAAGGAAAATAAAAATCCTTTCGGCGGAAGTTCCATAGAAATGGAATTGCCTGAAGTGGCTACACCCAAACCTACACCCAGACCTACTATTGTTAGTATTGATGCTGATAAACTTAACAATTACTACGTTGCCTATACTGTTACAAAGCAGGGCGAAAAGGTACCTGAAGATAACGGATATTACATTAAGGCAAGCAAAGTTACAAATTATGTTGAGATAGGCTATTCGAGCGTTGTGCTTTTTAGTAGTGATGGCGGAAATTCCTATAGTGTTGGGGCATCACAATGTTTTACAAGTACTGAAAGTATCCAAAGCAATCCTAAGAGCATTTTCTCAGTACACTTGAATTACGAAAAGAGCCAACTTCAAAAAAAGGGAACTGCAACGGTTGCAGGCACCGATTGCACCGTTTATTATTATAAAGAAGGTCTTGTTGAGATCCTTATGTACGTTGATGAAAGTTTCGATTCAACGGGCATTTGCTTAAAATATGAAAGTATCGGTTATAATCCTCAGACCATTGAAGTTACAGAGATAAAGTTCGGCGTTATAAATAGTACGCCCGGATATGATTTTATTACTTTCCATTCTAAAGTTGCTACACCTGCACCTATATATTAAAACATCTGCATTTTGGGGACTGAAAAAAGCAATTTGTGGACATTTGGAATCTTCCTATTGCTTTTTTTAAAAAAATAATTATAATAGAACTATAATTTATAGCCGAAGGGAATCGAACCCATAACGCCCAATAGGACTGCTTTTGCGCATAAAACGACTCTTGTCGCTTGAAATACGCCCGGTATTCCTTCACTTCGCGAGCCGTTTTCTATCACAAAATCAGTTCCTTTGGGTTCGC
>JAZULU010000054.1:0-5483 GCA_045603265.1 Clostridia bacterium | reverse complement strand
AGGAATGTATAAGTTTGCATATACGGGCATCAATCCCCAATGTATGAGTGATAACATCAAAGCCGAACTTATATATAACGGTGAAACTATTGATACAAAAGAAGAATATAGCGTAAAGGCATATTGCGAAAGTATGGCATTAAAGTCTGCAAGCGAGCTTAGTTATACCAAGGCTCAGGCAGAAGCATTAAAAACACTTCTTGCAGATATGCTTATTTACGGTGCAGAGTCACAGAAGTATAAGGAATATAACACTTCAGATCTTGCTGACACTGCTATATGGATCACCGCATATAAAACTGTTTACGGAACACCTTTAAGCGTAAGAAAAATTGAAGGTAATAAGGATGCAAATAACAAAGTAAAGTCTGTTGGCCTTAATATGGCAAACGTAAATAAGATCTACTTCAAACTTATTGTTACCGACAACGTTACCGTAAAATTAAATGGCGAAGCAGTTGACGTAAATACACTTAAAAAGGATGGCGACACTCGCGTTCTATATACTGACGGAATCAAGGCAACTCAGTTTGACGACGTTTATACTCTTACCATTGAAAAAGACGGAGAAGTTATCTCAACAGTTCAGTATAACGTAAACGCTTATATTGCAAGCAAAAGCTCCGACGCTACTGTTGGTGCTATCGTAAAGGCACTTCACAATTATGGGGCATCTGCCGAAAAATACGTTCAGGCGATGAAAGCAGGCTCTATCGGCGGTGATTTCGATCTTGGCGAAGAGGACGATCTTCTTGTTGAAGAGAATAAGAATCTTATTCCCCAAAAAGCATCAACCTTTGAGGGTGCAACCTCATATGCTAATGCAGGCTGGACAAGTCTCGGAAATCCCACTTTATCAATCGTAAATGATGATGTACACGGTAATTATTTAAAAAATGTGCCTATAGCCACTTATTCTACGGGTATGTTCGATATCTCTCCTTATATTACTGAAGCAGGTGAGTACACCATCTCCTTCGATTATAAGGTAGAAGGCTCAAGCGAAATCAAAAAACCTTTTTCAGGTGTTATCCGAACAAGTGCAAAAACTTCCTTTGCTCCGCAACCGGGTAGTGGTACATCTGCTTACGGCGGCACGGGCGATGCATCTATTATTGAAAACGGTGAATGGTATACTTTTACAACCACTGTTACCGTTAAGGCTGAAGATCTTGGCGTAGGCACACCCTGGAATTTCGGTGTTCACACCATTGAAGAAATTACTCTTGAAGACGAAACCACACAGCTTCTTTCAGCAATTTATATGGACAATTTAACTCTTGTAAAGAACGTTTATAAACAGACGCTTGTTACAACTGCAGAAACTTGGGTTGCTGAAGAAATTACTCTTATTTCAGATAAAACTTATTTAGATCCCTTCTATGATGTTGATGTTGATCTTAAATTAACAAATGGCACAACTACTTATACCGTTCCCGGCTTCTGGGATGGCGGTGACGTATGGCGTATCCGCTTTATGTGCCCCTCTGCAGGTGTGTGGACATATGAAACAGACTGCACAGATACTGAAAATACAGGTCTTCACGGAATTACCGGTGCAGTAAAATGTACTGAATATTCAGGCGATCTTGATATTTATAAGCACGGTTTTGTAACAACAAGTTATAATAAGAACTACTTCGCTTATGCTGACGGCACTCCCTTCTTCTATTTGGGCGATACCCATTGGGGATTAGGCGATGAATCACAGTATATGGTTGAAAATATTGCTTCTCTTCGTGCTGAACAAGGCTATACAGTATATCAGAGTCAGCCCATCGGTGCAAGTTTCAATCTTTCAAACGGATTTACTGCTGATGATATTAAGGGTTTTAAGGCATATGATAAGAAGTTCCAGATCATAGCAAAATATGGTCTTGTCCACACAAACTCACAGTTTATTTTCCCAAATGCAATGAGTTCACTTATTGCTAACAATGGCGGATATACTAATAATTTGCTTGCAACGGGTAAAAAGAGTGGTCAGACCTACAATCACTATGAGGTTTCAAATGAAGCAAAGGCATATTTGGAAAGACTTAGCCGTTATTGGGTTGCAAGATACTCAGCATATCCTGTAATGTGGACATTAGGACAGGAAGTTGACAGAGACTTCTTCTTTACACAGACAAACGATGGTCATGGTCATCTTGATTGGGGTATGGCAAATAACCCATACAAGTTAGTTGCTGAATATTTGTATAAGCATGACCCCTATAAGCACCCACTTTCAGCACACCAGGAAGGTTCAACTTATACAGATTCATCAAACTCATCATTCAGAAATGTTAACGGACACACTTGGTGGGCAACACAATGGAAGCCAAGCATTACAACAGAAGCAGGACACACAAAGGCAAAGATTTTCAATACAGAAAGCCAGGGCAAGCCGTTAATTAACTATGAGCCCTACTATGTATGGCTTCAGACCAAGAACTTCGGCGGCCGTGCACAAGGTTGGATGAGCTTCTTAAGCGGTTTCTCAGGTCATGCATACGGTGCTCAGGATACGTGGGCATTTACAAATAGCTATCAGGAAGGCGAAAGCAAGTACTATGATGGAGTTGATCAAAACACTTCTGAAGAAAAAATTGCCGCTAAATGGACAGATGCAAAGGAATATCCTGCATCATTCCAGCTTACCTATATGAAGAAATTCTTAACGGGTACAGTTGGTCAGTGGTATGATCTTGTTCCCAGATACGATGATACAAATTATCTTGTTCGTGATGAAGGCGCTTTGGCGGCAATCGCTTCAACCGCTGATCACAGAAAGATCGTTATCTACTTCTTTAACTTCGATAATACCGAAGATTTAACGGTTGGTGAAATACCCAATGCTGTCGGCTACGGAAGCGCAACGGGTACCTTAAAGAACCTTAGCGCAAACACACAGTATAACTATATGTGGTTTAACCCCATAACTGCAGAAAAAACTTACGGTAGTTTCACTTCAACTGCAAACGGTACTTGGGATATTCCCGAAAAAGCAATGCAGGATATGGTTCTTTACGTATATAACAGATAATGGTTGTTGAGTGTGGAAACAGCATTATAATTTTAAAAGGGTGAGGAATTAACCTCACCCTTTAATAAAGGAATTTTATGAGCAAATCAGATATTAAACGTGTTTTAGGCTCTATTCGCAGGGCAGATGAAAAGTTCGGAATGATTGAAAACGGCGATAAAATTGCCGTTGGCGTTTCAGGCGGAAAAGATAGTATGCTTTTATTGTTTGCCCTTTCCATCTATAAAAAATTCTGCAAAAAGGATTTTACCATTGAAGCAATCACAATCGCTTTGGGCTTTGAGCCTTTCGACACAACACCCATTAAGGAGTTCTGCGATAGTTTAGGCGTAAATTACACGGTAATTAAGTCCGATATAGGCGAGGTTGTGTTCAATATTCGCAAGGAAAAGAATCCTTGTGCTTTATGTGCAAATATGCGCAGAGGTGCAGTTAACAGTACTGCCAAGGAATTAGGCTGTAATAAAGTTGCACTTGCACACCATAGGGATGATGCCATCGAAACGCTTTTAATGAGTATGTTCATTGAATCAAGAATGAACACTTTTGCCCCGGTAACTTACTTGTCCCGCGTTGATTTAAAGGTAATTCGTCCCTTTATCTATGTGCCTGAAAACATTATTGTCAACTGTGTAAGGGATAATGATCTGCCTATTGTTGAATCGCCTTGTCCTATTGACGGCAAAACTGCACGGCAGGATGTAAAAGAATTGATAGAAGAACTTTCCCAAAAATTCCCTGATCTGCACGAGAAATTATTGCATGCACTTGATACCACGGAAACCTACAATCTGTGGGACAAATACGTTATAAACAAACAAAATGAAGAAAAAAACTAACAAAACATCTTGAAAATCTCCTTTTCTGATGATAGAATTTAAGTATCATCATAAGGAGATTTTTTTATGAAAGAAAAATACATAAAACCATATATTGAAAATTATTATAGGCCAAAGGATAGTTTTTATCACTATAATCGTGAAGAAGCAGAGCCTATAATACCCTATTTTGTGATGGATGGCGGTGCGGCAATGTTTATGCGCGACCGCTTGAAAGTTGATAATTCCAATGATTTATTGGATTTGGTTATGTCGGGTGAATTTTTTAAACTGTGGAATTTGAACGGTGAATTTGATTGGGATGCCGTATTTAAAATTCCCGAACAAGATACAATGCGCAATTATGAATGGCATATTTTCCTGCAAAGGCTTTATATTTTGATGCCTCTTGCGGTTCGCTTTTATAAGACGGGGGATACAAAATATGCCGATAAATTTTATGAGATTTTAACTGAATGGATGGAAAAACACCCTTATGAAAAATTCGATGCTTCAATTTCTTATTTTCAGACGGGTTTCTATTGGCGCGATATGCAGGTTGCATGGCGCACAATGAGCTTGTGCATTTCCGTTTTCTTCCTTGAAAAAGCCTTTAATGAAGAAAAATGGAAGTATATTTACGATATAATAAAACTTCACGCTGAACATTTGTATGAAGAGGCACTTGCCCACGAAATTAAGGGCGATGCACAGAATCATGTTTTGCAGGTAGGCACAGTTTTAATTTACGTTGGAACACTTTTCCCTGAGTTTGAAAATGCTTCTGAATATATCCGCTTAGGCAAAATTATCGTAAAACAGAATCTTGATAAAGCAATCTTTAATGATGGCGGTTCTGATGAAGATTGTCCTTCATACAGCCATTTTATTGCCCGTCTTTATTTTGATGCTTATATGCTTCTTGAAAATAACGGCTATGAAGAAATTGAAGGCGTTAAGGAATCAACACAGAAACAGTATGAACTGTGTTATCAAATGTCAAGAAGCAACGGTAAAATTGTACCATTTAACGATTGTTATATAATGGATGCTCATAAAGATATAAAAATTGTTGAAAGTGTTTCTGATATAAAAGTTTCGTGGCAGAAAAAATCCGTTGCGTTTTTTGACAGCAATCTTGCAGTTTTAAGATGCGGTGATTATGAAGTTTTCGTTGATGCAATGAAGCATACTGCTTGGCATCAGCACGGAGGCAGACCTAATTTTGCAGTTTACTATAAGGGCGAGCCTTTGGTTATTGATTCCGGTTGCCCCAGCTATGACAGAGGAAATTTAAGGCAGATGCTTGCATTAACACAAGGCCATAATGCCGTATACACCAAAGAGGGAGCATTTTGGGGCAAAAATGAGGTTGACGAAAACTTAAAAATCACCGATTTTAAGGGAAATAAGATCACCATTGAAGGCACAGTAAAGGCAAAAAATACTGAATATTATGTTAAGCGCACTATTTTCGTTTCTGAAAAGGGCGTAAAGGTTAAGGACTATGCCAAAAGTGAAACGGAATATACTTTCAGCATTGATATGCACCTTACCGACAAGCGCTATACAGATAACGGATGTTTAGTAAAACAACTTTTAGGTGAGAAAGTACTTTACGTTACTTGCCCTGAAAA
>JAZULU010000053.1:0-4150 GCA_045603265.1 Clostridia bacterium | reverse complement strand
CTGAAATATTTAGTTTTTTAATATCTTTTGGCGATTCAATACGTTCAAGCATATAAAAATTCCTATAAAAAAAGGTATAACATTATTTTATAATATTATACCATATAAATTTTTTTTTGCAAGTATGCATATTTATAAATTTATGCATTTTAAATGTATTTTATTGTTTTATCACTGAACAATCATATAACGGATAAACTTGTTTTTTTATTGTTCCGTCAGGTAAAGTTATTTGCCACCCGGCAACTCTGTTTAAATCTGTAAAAAGTATTTCAGTGTTATAATCATTTTCAAACACCAACGCTTCTTCAATGGAATGAATTTCATCAAATCCAAAGGTTAAATCATTGTCCATTAAGGCAAATTTAAGCAAACAATCAACTTCGTGCCTATATTCGACCGTTGCACTTTTTACATATAAATTCTCTGAAGGAACATAATATTCTTTACAAAAATCAACAAATGACGAAGGACTGTTACCTAAAGGTTTGAATAATGGCCCTGTTTCTGTCCCTCTAACAGCAAGGTTAAACCCATATTTTTTATATAATGAAACAAGTTCTTTGCTGCCTGCACTGCAAAAAAGTCCTAACGGAAGGTCTGTTCTTGAAGAAATATCTTCATACCACATAGAAAGAACTTTACCACCTATTCCCTTTCCCCTGGCTTCATCAACAGTTAGAAAATTACCAAAGTTGCCAATAGCATCTTTATGTTTTCCCCAACCGTTCCAAAGACGAGTCAACAATGAATTATCTTCATACGCAATATAATAAGTATCTACACATTCATCAGAAACTTTACCATCAACACGATTAAACATCATTCTTGCATAAGATAAATCCATATCTAGTTTTTCTATGTGTTCTTTTAAAATATGGGCAGCTTTCTCATTACTGCCCACAATAAATTTAACTAACTCCATATTACTCCACCGAAATGTTATATTTTTTAAGTACATATTCAGCAAGTTTATACATAATATCAAGACTTAAATATCTTAGTTCACTATCTGGGTTAAATAAAATTTCTGTTGCACCGGACTGTTCAGTAAATTTGTGCCTATAATTAGGCCATGCATTTCCGGGGTTAAATAACTTTGTTTCCATATTGAATGGACCATCATACCCAATATCCAAAAGAGCTTTCATAACTTCATCAAAATTAATTGTTCCCATCAGAATCGGCATGTGATCATCATTATACCCATTATTATCCTGAAGATGCAAACCAATAACTTCACCTTTAAGTTTCTTAATATTATCATACTGATCAAGACCCTTTGTATTTGCATGTCCCGTATCCCAGCATGCTTTTATCATCGGATGATCATTAAGCATTTTTCTAAGTTCAAGAATATTATCTGCATTTTCAATAACAAATTTACGTTTATAAATTTCTTCAGAAATATTCTCGATCATTATTTTGACGTTATGCTTTTCTGCCAAAGGAATAAGTTCACTAAAATACTTAACATTTTTTTGCATCATTTCTTCCCGTGTTTCAGAAAAAGCAAACCCGGCATGTACAGTCATTCGATCAACTTCTAAAAGTTCGCAGGCTTCAAAAGCAAGTTTCATGTGTTTTAATTGTTTTTGAAAGTTTTCTTCATCAACGTTAGGGTTAAATTTGTATGGTGCATGTGCCATTGGAAAATCTATCCCATATTCTTTTGCTTTTGATGCACATAATTTTATATTTTCGATAAAGTTTTCGTCTTCAATAAAATTAGTAAAAGATAAATCAATATGTCTGAATTTAGTTTTATAGCATGCTTCAACCAATTCAACGGGTTTGTTAAACAATCCGTTAAATGCGCAAGTTGAAATAGATATTTTCATAAAAAACCTCTTATAACTGTTTTGTGGCAACTTCAAGAAGAATTTTTGCCAAGAAATCATCTGCTGTCATTGTTCCAAGATCTCCTTCTTTTCTTGAACGAACAGAAATCTTTCCTTCTTCAGCTTCTCGATCACCAATAATAAGCATATACGGAATTTTTTCAAGTTGTGCTTCGCGAATCTTATAACCGATTTTTTCATTTCTATTGTCATATTCAACACGAAGTCCGGCATTTTGAAGTTTTATTACAAGCTCCTTGCAAGCTTCGTCTGTTCTGTCAGTAAGATTCATAACTTTCGCTTGAACAGGCGCAAGCCATGTTGGGAAAGCACCTGCAAATTTTTCAATAAGAAGTGCAAGAGTTCTTTCATAGCAACCAATAGAAGTTCTGTGAATAATATAAGGATGCTTTTTGCTACCATCTTTATCAGTATATTCCATTCCAAATTTTTCAGCAAGCATCTGATCTATTTGAATTGTTATAAGAGTATCTTCTTTTCCATGAACATTTTTGATCTGAATATCAAGTTTAGGTCCATAAAAAGCCGCTTCTCCAATTCCGATCTTGTAATCAATACCTAAATGATCCAAAATGCGCTTCATTACACCTTGTGCTTCGTCCCACTGTTCAACCGTACCAATATACTTTTCACGATTTTCAGGATCCCACTGAGAAAATCTGTACGATACGTCTTCATACAAACCAATAGTTTTAAGCATATAATTGCAAAGTTCAAGACAGTTTTTAAACTCATCTTCAAGTTGTTCGGGAGTACACATAAGGTGACCCTCAGAAATAGTAAACTGTCTTACACGAATAAGACCGTGCATTTCACCTGATGCTTCATTTCTGAAAAGTGTTGACGTTTCATTATATCTTAAGGGAAGATCACGATATGATCTGGGACGATTTAAGTATGCCTGATACTGGAAAGGACAAGTCATAGGACGAAGTGCAAATACTTCTTCATCTGTTTCTTCATTACCCATGACAAACATGCCATCCTGATAGTGATCCCAGTGTCCGCTTATCTTATAAAGATCGCTTTTTGCCATTAATGGAGTTTTTGTTAAAAGCCAACCTCGCTTTTGTTCTTCATCTTCAACAAAACGCTGTAAAAGTTGAATAACTCGTGCGCCTTTGGGAAGCATTATAGGAAGTCCCTGACCAATAACGTCGCTTGTTGTAAACAATTCTAACTCTCTGCCAAGTTTGTTATGATCACGCTTTTTAGCCTCTTCTAACTGTACAAGATAATCATCAAGTTCCTGTTTTTTATTAAATGCAGTTGCATAAATACGAGTAAGCATCTTATTCTTTTCGCTTCCGCGCCAATATGCACCGGTTATAGATAAAATTTTAAAATGCTTTATGTCAGCAGTTGTAGTAAGATGAGGTCCTGCACAAAGATCTGTAAACTCACCTTGTTCATAAAAAGAAATCTCTTCACCATCAGGAAGTTCATTGATAAGTTCTTGCTTATAGGGCTGGCCTTCCATTTTTTTCAAAGCATCTTCTTTAGAAAGCAGATATCTCTTTAACTCAAGTTTTTCTTGAGCAATTTTACTCATCTCTTTTTCAATTTTATCAATATCTCCCGCATTTACAGGTGTTTCGAAATCAAAGTCATAGTAAAAACCATTTTCAATAGCAGGACCAATAGCAAGCTTTGTATTGGGATAAAGACGCATTATTGCCTGAGCAAGAACGTGACTTGCCGTATGGCGTAATACATTTACATATAATGGATCTTTTTTTGTAACTATAGAAAGTTCCGTATCTTCAACTAACGTATGATCAAGATCAACAAGTTTGCCGTTTGCAACAGCCGCAATAGCATTTGCTGCAAGACCTGCACTAATATCTTCGGCTACCTTTCTTGCACATACGGAATCGTACTCTTTAACAGAATTGTCAGGTAAAATAATTTTCATAATTAACTCCTCCAAATAAAAAAATAAACTCGTCTCTGTTATTAAACAGGGACGAGTAAAATAACCCGTGGTTCCACCCATATTGGTTCTCATTAAAAGCCTATAACGCGGCAAACGATTTGATCAATAGGTGGTATCCGAAAGTTTTTTGGCGATTATCTCGCAGCAAACGATAACCTCTCTGAAGCCTAATTACGCTTTGGCATGTCCTATATCATCTCAACAAAATAATTATATACTTAAAACATATTTTTTCCGGCGAAGATACAAGCCCGTTCACTTTCAAACGCAAGTTTTATTTTGGTATCAAACCATATTGGACATTTAGAGAGGATAATCAAATATATTCCGATATTGAAAAAGAAATACCAAG
>JAZULU010000052.1:0-11248 GCA_045603265.1 Clostridia bacterium | reverse complement strand
TTTGGGAATTTATGACGTTATGATAAACGGTGAAGATATTTCTTCGGTAATTATGGAGACCCAGGTTAAAAATCTTTTTATTATTCCGTCAAATATCGACCTTTCAGGTGCAACAGTTGAGATGGTATCTTTAAAAGACCGTGAAAAACTTTTAAAAAATGCACTTGATAAGATAAAGAATAATTACGATTACGTTATTATCGACTGTCCCCCATCATTGGATCTTTTAACGGTAAATGCTTTTACCGCCAGCGATAAAGTAATCGTGCCCATTCAATGCGAATATTACGCCCTTGAGGGTTTAGGTCAACTTGTAAACACAATAATGCTTATAAAAAAACGGCTTAACCCTGATCTTGATATTGACGGCGTTGTTTGCACTATGTACGATTCCCGTACAAACCTTTCACAGCAGGTCGTTGACGAAGTTAAAAAGTATTTTTCAAAAAAAGTGTACAAAACGCATATTCCACGCAACGTACGTTTAGCCGAAGCACCCAGTTTCGGTGAGCCAATACAGTTGTTTGATTCATATTGTCCCGGCTCACTTGCCTACAAGGCTTTATGTGCCGAAATTATCGAAAGGAACGAAAATTCATGAAGAAAAAAGGTTTAGGCCGTAATGCCGTGTTTGGTGAAGATTTCTCTTTTGAAAATATTTCAACTGAAATTGATAAGGAGTATGTGCACCAACTTCCCATAAATAAAATTGACGTTAATAAGGCTCAGCCACGAAAAACTTTTAATCAAGAAACTATTCAGGCTCTTGCCGATTCCATTGAAGCAAACGGTATGCTTCAACCTATAACCGTTCAGAAAATCGGCGAACGTTATGAGATCATCGCAGGTGAACGTCGCTATCGTGCTTGCAGACTGTTAAAACTTGAAACCGTTCCTGCAATCATAAAAGAACTTTCGCCCCGCCAGGTTTGCGAACTTGCGCTTATTGAAAACCTGCAAAGGGAAGACCTTAACCCCATTGAAGCCGCATCGGCAATCAATTCATTAATGAAAGATTACGCACTTACGCAGGAAGAAGTTTCCAAGCGCATCGGCACATCACGTCCTGCTATTGCCAACGCTTTAAGACTTCTTAAACTTCCCGAAAACGTAAAAAATCTAATTGTTTCAGGTGAACTTTCAGCAGGTCACGGCAGGGCATTTGCCGTTCTTGATGACGAAAAACTTATTTCTTCTTTGGCAGAAGAATGTGTTAAATGCGCATGGTCTGTTCGCCAGGCAGAACAAAAGGTAAAAGAGATTTTAAATAAAAAGCCGAAAAAACCCCAAAAAACAAAAAAGCGCATTGCCGAATTTGACAGAATTGAAGAAAATATGCGTATGTATATGGGCACAAAGGTTAAAATAAACGGTAACGATAAAAAAGGAAAGATTGAGATCGAATATTTCAGCCGTGACGACCTTGAAAGAATTATTTCCATTCTTTCACCTGATGGCGATATTTGAAAAAAGTATTGCAAAATCACTGTAAAAATGATAGAATATATTCGTTACACTGTTTTAAGGAGGAATCCTAAAGAAAGTTCTTTAGGTTGAATAGTTTGGATAAGCTTGTTATTCACGGCGGAAAACAAATGAAGGGTGAAATTTCGGTAAGCGGTGCAAAAAATGCCGCAGTTGCCATAATTCCTGCCGCACTTATTTCCGACGGTATTTGTGTTATAGATAATATTCCCGATATTGATGACGTTGACGTTTTAGCAGAACTTCTTACGTCTTTAGGCGCAAAGGTGGATACATCTGTTCCCGGTCAGATCACGATCGATCCTACGGGCGTAAAATCCATTTGTCCCGATGAATCACTTACAAGAAAGATGCGTGCTTCCTACTATCTTATGGGCGCATTGCTTGCGCGTTTTGGTGAAGCAAAGATCCCTCCTCCGGGCGGTTGTATTATCGGTAAACGTCCTATCGACCAGCATCTTAAAGGCTTTGAAGCATTGGGTGCAAAAATCAAAACCACCAAGTTTGTTGATATTAAGGCAGATCATTTGACCGGTGCCGAAATTTATCTTGACGTTGTAAGCGTAGGCGCAACCATCAACATTATGCTTGCCGCAGTTAAGGCTGAAGGCACAACTACGATCTTCAACTGTGCAAAAGAGCCTCACGTTATTGACGTTGCAAACTTCTTAAACAACATGGGTGCAAAAATTAAAGGCGCAGGTACTGACGTTATAAGAATAAAAGGCGTTAAAAGCCTTCATTCATGTAATTATACCCTTATTCCCGACCAGATCGAAACGGGCACATGGATGATCATTGCCGCCGCTACAAAAAGTGACGTTCTGATCAAAAACTGTATCCCCATTCACATGGAATCACTTTCCGCAAAGCTTTACGAAGCAGGATATAAAATCGACGAAGGTGAAGATACTTTGCGTATCATTCCTATGGAAAAACGTCCTAAGGCGGTTAAAGTTAAAACTATGGTTTATCCCGGTTTCCCCACCGATCTTCAACAGCCGTTCTCAGCACTTTTATCCGTTGCTGACGGCACAAGCGTTATAACCGAAACTATTTTTGAATCACGCTACCGTCATCTTGACGAGTTGCGCAAAATGGGTGCTATAAATGACTTTACCGACCGTGTTGCCATGATCGACGGTGTTGAAAAACTTTACGGAACTGATGTTGTTGCCCAGGATCTTCGTGGCGGTGCAGCACTTGTTGTTGCAGGTCTTATGGCTGAGGGAACGACCACTATAACAGGTGTTCAATATATTGACCGCGGATATGAAAAAATTGTCGAAAAACTTCAAAGCCTCGGTGCAGATATTGAAAGAATAAGTGAATAAAAGCAAGAGCGTTTGGATGAAAATTCAAGCGCTTTTCTATTGCATTTTAAATTAATATATGGTATATTATTAACAATAATATATTTGAGAGGTTTTTATGAAGAAATTTTTATCTTTTTTATTGATGTTTACGCTTATTCTTCCGGTTTTCGGCATCAACTCTTTTGCTCTTAACGAGGAGATTATCGCAAACGGTGATTTTGAAACGGGCGTTATTGATCCATTCACTTCAATGGGTTCCTCCTCTTATAAGATCAGTGCCGACTATGCCCACGACGGATCCTACGGTTTATTGATCAAAGACCGTCAAAGCCAATATTCTACTTATTATCAGGAAGTTTTGCCTGAACTTAAAGAACAAGGTGCAGGCATATATACGGCATCCTGCTGGTTGAAACTTAACAGCGAGCACGCTTCAACCACAAAAGGCTATCTTGTTATAAGATTCCATTACACCGATGGCCATTACGAATATTTTACTGCAAATCAACTTACCCTTACAACCGATTGGCAGAAGTGTACCTTTGAAGGATATATTGATATTACTGACGATATCACTTCTGTTATCGTTTACCAGCAGAGTTTTGATACAAATAACGTTGCTCCCGACGTTTGCGTTGATACTATTTCCCTTAAAAAGACTCTTGACGTAACTTTCGATAACGAAATAATTGATACGGAAAGAAGCACAACCACAAGTGTCGGTGCTATACGCTGGGATGCCTGGTATTCTCATGACGGCAAGGAAAACTCCGTTGTTTCCCAGGTTGAGCGTTCGCTTTCGCCTTCACAGTTCCACTTCCGCGCACCTTTCTTTGCCCAAATTACCGATGAAGGCAATATAGAAATGCCCGAATATACACAAGATATTTTCGACCGTGAAATGGAATATGCAATGTATGCAGGTATCGACTACTTTGCTTACGTTTGGTATAACAGCGATATGAAGATGGCCCGCAAATTCCACGAGCAAAGCCAATATAGAAACGACGTTAAAATGTGCGTTTGCTTTGACGGTAACGCTATTAACCAAACATACGCACGCGAAGAAATGCGCACACTTTTACAAAAAGATTATTACATGACCGTTCTTGACGGCAGACCCCTTATGTACTATTTTGCTACCAGCGGAAATACTGCAAACATTTTAAGGGATATTATTTATTACGAAGAACTCTGTACTGAACTTGGTATCAAAAAACCCTTTGCAGTTATTCTCAATGTGAGTTCATCAACTGCTAAAGGTTCAGGCGGAAATGCAGTTTCAAAATATGCGTTCGGCGGAACAAGCACCTTTGAAGATCTCGCTTTAGCCTGTCAGAACGGTTGGGTTGATTATAACAACAATAATTTTCAATACGTTCCCAACATAACTTGCGGCTGGCAACCTGAACCCCGATACATTAACCCCGTATCCTGGACTACCGTTGCTGACGGAAACTGGGCAGGCTATGCAAGCGATACTGAACTTTTAGATCACTTTGCATATGCACTTTCATATATGCAACACGATTCCGTTAAGGAATATACAATGGCAAACACAGTTCTTGCCTATGCCTGGAACGAGCATGACGAAGGCGGTTGGATCTGTCCCACCTTGGAGGTTGATGAAAACGGCGATCAACTTTATAATGAAGACGGCACAAAGCAGATCAACGAAAACAGAATCAATGCAGTAAAACAGGCTATTGATTTCTACAAAAGCGGAAAGACCGTTGAAGTCACCGTAAACGGTGTTTCAAATGGTTCAACCATCGAAAAAGCATCTGATACCATTTCAAATCTTTCAGATACTTTAACTGAAAATATTTTTGAAGGCATTGATTATTCAGATCGTATAAACAAAATTACAGGTGCAACTCTTGATATTGGTTCAAGTCTTACACTTAACTATTATGCTTGTGTTCAGTCTGCCGAAAAAGCAAAAATGCGTTTTACATCATCATCAACGAGAGTTACTGAGGTTTCAGGTGTTTATGATGCTGAAACCGGCTACGTTAAGTTTGCTTATGAAGGTATCAATCCTCAATGTATGACAGATACCATTGATGCTGAACTTATCTATGACGGCAATGTAGTTGATACAAAAACCGGCTATAGTGTAAAAACTTATGCTGATAACATTCTTTCAGATCTTGGCTCCCTTTTCCTTACAAAGGATCAGCGTGACGCTTTAAGAGTGCTTCTTGCCGATATGCTTACCTACGGCGCAGAATCGCAAGAGTATAGAAAATATAATTTAACATCCCTTGCCAACGATTCTTTGTGGGTAGATACCTATAAGAGCACATTTACAGTACCTAACGGAGTTAAGAAAGTTACGGGAAACACAGATGCAAACAACAAAGTTAAATCAGTTGGTCTTAACATGTCAAATGCAAACAGCATCTACTTCAAACTTTTACTTACCGATGAAACAGTTTCCATAACCCTTAACGATAAAGTCGTTGATAAATCAAAACTTGTTTTAAATAAAGACGGTAGTTATACTCTTTATACCGATGATATTTACGCAACGGAATTTGCTGATGTTTATACACTTAAACTTATAAAAGATACAACTGTAATAAGCACGGTGCAGTATAACGTAAACGCATATATTAAGTCAAAATATTCTGACGGCACTTTAAGCGGAATCGTAAAAGCATTATCAAACTACGGTGCTTCAGCTTCATCTTACCTGAAAACCTTTGATAAAGATAACAATTTTGACCTTGAAGACGATATTTTATAAAAAAACAGAAGGTATTTTATGTCAAAAACATATCTGATCACTTATTGGGACGGAATTCCTTTAGAATTTTTTTCCGAAGAGCGGATGAAAGAAGCCATTGATTGCGGATTCAACCTTATCCAAGGCGGTAAGGTTGGCGGATATTTGAAAAACGATAAAATAGACGAGGCTTATGACGTTAAAACTTCACAAAAGGCATTAAAAATATGCGAAAAATACGGTGTTCAATACACCGTATTTGACATTCGCATTGCAAATCTTTTTAAAGAAAATCCCACAGATGATGAAATTGATGCCACCGTTCGTGCCGTATGCGAAGATTTTCGTTCTTATCCTGCGCTTCATTCTTATCTTATTATAGATGAACCGCACATCTCGCAATTTGAGCGGATAAAAAAGATCACAGATGCTTTTAAGCGTTATGATCCTGAACATCTGCCCTATATTAACCTTTTCCCCAACTATGCTTCTTCTAAACAGTTAGGCACGCCTGACTACGAATCCTACGTTGAGCAATTTGTGGAAACGGTAAAACCTGAACTTCTTTGTTATGACCATTACCATTTTTTGAAAATAAACCCCGATGATATTAAAATAACCGTTCCTCCTGATTCCTTTGAGGCGCAGGTATATGCCGCGTCACTTTCCAGGGATGCAAAAAGCGGATTTTATAATAACTTGGAGATCATTCGCAAAAACGGTTTAAAAAACGATATTCCCTATATGGTTATAGTATTATTGGTTGAACACGGTCCTTGCCGCAACGTTACAAGAGCAGAACTGTTTTTTGAGGTGTGGCAATCATTGGCTTACGGTTGTTCCGCCCTTTCCTATTACAGTTATTGGGAGTTGCCCCCTCACAACGATTATAACAACGGCATTATTTCTTTTGACGGAAAAAAGCGTGATCATTATTATGATGCTCAGGAAATCAACCGCCGTATCTCCCCTGTTGGCGAGCATATTGCCTTAACTAAATCAGAAGCAGTTTTCCACGTTGGCAACAGTTTCTTGCATGAGGGAGTAACCCTCTTTGCCCCTTACCGCGGCATAGAAAATATTTTGGGCGGTAATTTTACAGTTGGCTTTTTTGAGGACAATACCTTTATTATCGCCAATCAGGATTATGTTTCCCCTTCTTCTGTTACCATTACAACTAAAAAGAAACTTTCTCTTTTTAACGAAAGAACTAACTCCTTTGATCCAATAGCAGAAAGCACCTTTACTATCCCTGCCGGAGAAGGTATTTATTTAAAAATATCAGATTAAAAAAATAGCACCCTGCAAGAAAATGCAGGGTGTCGCTTTTATCAAAAATTAATTTTTAATTATCTTCTTCCACGTTCCCATAAAATAATATACCGAAAGTGTTATAGCCGTCAACACGAAAGTTATGGGATACACAACGAATATACTGCTTAAAGATTCAGTATCTATAAATGGTATCCAATGTCTAAAAAAGAATATCCAAAATATTCTGAACACGCACATTATTACTATGTAGGTTACCATGGGCACTGTTGCTTTACCAACCGCACGCAAGAAAGACGAAAGGTTATCGTTTATTCCTACAATAAAATACGGAAGCGATATAAAAAGCACTTTCAATGCGCCGTATTTTATTATCTCGCTTGCATTTGGATCGTTTTTATCAACGAATATGGCAACAACACTATCTCTAAAAACGGTGGCTAACGTGCCAAATAACAGCATTAAGGCAACACTCAATCCAACGGAAACCGCAACGCCTTGCTTTGCACGTTTAACGTTATTTGCGCCTATATTCTGCCCTACGAAAGTCATAAGTGCAAGGGACAAACTCTGCGAAATAAGAAGAATAAAATTATCAACTTTAGTTGCCGCAGTTGAGCCTGCCGTTGCCGCCGCACCGTAAGAGTTTACAAAAGTCTGAATAATAACGTTTGAAAAACTTATCACCATACTTTGAAGTCCCGTAGGCACACCGACTTTCAATGAACTTGAAAGGGATTCTTTTTCAAACGCAATTTCTTTCAAATAAAGTTTATGGCTTCCCTCGCTTCTTACAAGCGTCAAAATTACAAGAATCGATGAAAGCAACTGGCTGACGCTTGTTGCTATTGCCGCACCTGCAACTCCCAACGAAAACACTTTAATGCACAAGAAATTCAATATTACGTTTGCTATTGCGGAAACGCAAAGGAATATCAACGGATGCCTTGAATCGCCTATGGCTCTTAAAATTCCTGCGCCGATATTATATATAACAAGAAAAACCGCGCCTAAAAAATATATCCTTAAATATAAAACCGCCTGATCGAATATTACGGGATCAACGTGCATCAGTTCAAGCATAAGCGGTGAAAAAATAACACCGATAATTGATATGCCTATTCCGCAAACAACGCTTAAAGCGATTCCATTATGAACGGCAAAGTGAATTTTTCTTACGTCGCCTGCACCGAAGGCACGGGAAACAATAACGCTTACACCTGCGCCCACGCCTAAAAACAGACCGATAAGGCAGTTACATATAGATTCCGTTGTGCCAACTGCCGCCAAAGCGTTGCCGTCACAAAATCTGCCTACCATCAAAGAGTCTGCCGCATTATATAGATTTTGCAAAAGATTTGTAAGTAAAATGGGGATTGCAAATAAAACAAGTTGTTTTAAAATATTCCCCTTGGTCATATCAACCGCACGCAAAAAAGCACACCTCTTATTCACTCCATGGCAGATAGAGTTTTTCTATCTCTTCAACTTCCGTTTTTCCGCCCGTTATCTGAACAAAATAATCGGAAAGTTTTTCAAAATCATCTTCTTTTACTGTAAGAAAAAGATTAACTTTATCAAGATACTCAATATTTTCAATTAAAATATAATCGCTTGCTCTTAAAGTTTTCTCTATACGCGAAAATGTGGTATAATCAACAGATGCAATCGTTCTTTTTGACATTATCATCGTTTTAATGCCCGTTGCATCTACCGCGCCTGAAGCAGAAGAAGAGTATGCCCGTGTAAGACCGCCTGCACCAAGTAATATTCCGCCAAAGTAGCGCGTTACGGTAACAAGCACGTTGGTAATATCCTTTTTAACCAAAACCTGAAGTATAGGTTGTCCCGCGGTGCCCTGAGGCTCACCGTCATCAGCATAGCGCATAATATCCTTTTTATCGCCTAAAACGTACGCCCAGCAACAGTGGCGGGCATCAGGATATTTTTTCTTTTCTTTTAATATAAAAGCCTGGGCTTCTTCTTCACTTTCCACATGAAAAGCGCAGGCGATAAACGTTGACTTGTTTATCACCTGCTCAAATTCACCAATATCAGATATTGTCTTATACATTATTTAACCGCAATTTTCTGGTGAACTTTTTTACCCTTATGAAGGATAAATTCACCCTTTGAAATAATTTCTTCAGGAACTGAGGCATTTACGTCGGTGATCTTTACATCGTCAACAGAAACTGCACCGCCCTCAATAAGTCTTCTGCCTTCGCCGATGCTCTTAGTAATACCTGCGGTAACTAAAAGTTCGGCAACGCGAACTGAAACCTGATCGCGCGATAATTCCATAGCGATCATATCTGCGCCGTTACCGCCGCCGAATGCTGCCTTTGCAGCCGCCTGTGCTTTTATAGCATCTTCTTCAGTATGAACGATCTTTGTAACTTCAAAAGCAAGACGCTCTTTTGCAAGGTTGATTCTCTCGTCTTTATACTGACAAAGCTCTTCAATCTCATTTAAAGGCATAAAGGTAAGAAGTTTTAAGCACTTTTCAACGTCAGCATCGTCAACGTTTCTCCAATACTGATAGAAATCGTAAGGCGAAGTCTTTTCTGCTGAAAGCCATACTGCACCGCCTGCAGTTTTGCCCATTTTTGTACCGTCAGACTTTGTTAAAAGAGTAAAGGTCATTGCAAAAGCATCTTCCTGCTCTTTTCTTCTTATAAGATCAGCACCGCCGAGCATATTTGCCCACTGGTCGTCACCGCCAAGTTCAAGTTTGCAGCCGTACTTCTGATAAAGCATCAAGAAATCATAACTCTGCATAAGCATATAACTGAACTCAAGGAAAGTAAGACCTTTTTCCATACGCTTTTTAAAGCACTCGAAAGTGATCATACGGTTTACTGAGAAGTATACACCGATATCGCGCATAAACTCAACGAAATTAAGGTTTAAAAGCCAATCACCGTTATCAACCATGATAGCCTTATCATCTGAAAAATCAATAAACTTGGAGATCTGCTTTTTAAAGCACTCAACGTTATGACGGATAGTTTCCTTTGTCATCATTGAACGCATATCGCTTCTACCGCTGGGATCGCCTACAAAAGCCGTTCCGCCGCCGATAAGGCAGATAGGCTTATGACCTGCCCTCTGCATATGTGCCATTGCCATAAGTACAAGGAAATGGCCTACATGAAGACTATCTGCGGTAGGATCGAAGCCTACATAAAAAGGAACTTTTTCACTGCCTAAAAGTTTATAGAGATCTTCCTCAAAAGTGATCTGTTTTACAAAGCCTCTTGCTTTGAGAGTATCAAGTACGTTTTCTGACATTTTCAAAATATCTCCTTAAATATAACTATGGATATATTATACCCTTAAAAAAAGAAAATGGCAAGCCGATTTATTGAACATTTTACCCGTATTTTTCATAAGATACTAAAAAGGAGGTTTTTTTATGCTTACACGCAGATTTGATTACATAGTTGAAAGCGGGGATACCTTGTTTTCCATCGCTTTAAAATTTAACGTACCCCTTGAAACTTTAAAAGAAATAAATGATCTTCAAAATCCCGACTTAATATTGCCGGGGCAGGTAATTGAAATTCCCGTTACGGAGGAATTTTATCAGATAGCCGAGCTTGTTAAACGTCAATGCGGTTGCAACGATACTGCCCCCGTCAATGCTGAAATTTCAGTTCAAGAAGAAGAACCGCAAATAAATACGGGAAATATTACTTATAAACGGCATCGCGTGCGCAGAGGTGACACAGTATATCTTTTAGCAAAAGAGTACGGCACCACAACGGGAAATATTCTTGCCCTTAATCCACAGATCACCGATGTAAGAAATATTCAGATCGGAACTATCTTAACTATTCCCATTCCCCCTAAAAATTCCTTTATTTATATTGTCCGCCCCGGTGATACGGTATATAAGATCGCCCAGGCAAACGGCTTAACCGTTGAAGATATTATGATGTATAACTATATCGAAAGTGATTATACTCTCTATCCCGGTCAGCAACTTGTGATAATTAAGAAATAAAAAAGCAGGCTTGATTTTTCTCAAGCCTGTTTAATGTTTTGGTCTCGTAAAGAACTGTTTTTTTACTTATGCTTCTAAAAGGAGAAAGGAGAATCGTCCCCTTGTCCCAAAGGACGGCCCTGTTGTCCCCTTTTTTATTGACAAAAATATTGCACGCAATATATAATATTAGAACAGATGTACGGTGATAATTTGTAAAAAAAGAGGTTAAACAAAATGCAAAACGAAGTTGTTCCAAAGTTCTTTTGTGAAATTAATAGATGGGAGCCTTTTAGAGAACAAGCTCCCATAGGTTTTTATGAAGATAGTCAAACTATTTTTGAATATTTTAGTAATTGGCAGAATATTCAGTTGATTTTACCAGATATTGCGAACACAATAGGAGAAATGGCCAAAAAAGAAAAAATGCTTGTTGCTAAGATGGATTCGTATGTA
>JAZULU010000051.1:0-3901 GCA_045603265.1 Clostridia bacterium | reverse complement strand
ATAACGCACATATACGAACTCGCCTCAAAAGGCGTATCAGCGGCGCATTTATGGTTTGTCGTCTTTGTAAGGCGACCTGCCTTACTGCTTCCTCCGCACCTAAAATCATCCACCGTTGCGCACATTTTAGGTCGGAGAATTTTAAATTATTAAATTTTTGATGTCTACAAGGCAAAAACGTAGGCAATACAGGAAGTTTTGCCTAGGCTTTTAACGAAGTAGACGCGGAAATTTATACTTCAAAATCGGGTTCGTATGTGTGTGTTATGGTATAGCCATCGGCTAAAAACACAACCGCAATAATTTTGCCTGTAAAGGTCAAATTCCTTTGAAAGTTCTATTGAGCGTTTATATCCGTTCTTCTTTTTAAAATCGGAAGGCAGAAACTTCACGCCGTATTTTTCAGCCATAGAAAAGCCTATATCATTTATTAAAGGCGCGTTTTTATGGGGAGAAACAGTAAGCGTTGTTGTAAAATAATCAAAATTATTTTCTTTTGCCGTCTGTGCCGTTTTTTCCATGCGAAGGATAAAACATTTTTCGCATCTTTTACCGCCTTCAGGCTCATCTTCAAGTCCTTTGGCGATCTCAAAAAACTCGTTGGCATCATAGGGGATTTCAAGAAGTTTTACGGGATATTTTGTTTTTATATTATCTATCAGTTTTTTCTGATGTTCTAAGCGCAGATCGTGTTCATCGCAAGGCTGAATATTAGGATTATACCAAAGCACCGTAACTAAAAAATGCTCCGAAAGCGTTTCAATACAATAACTGCTGCACGGACCGCAACAACTATGTAATAATAAGGTAGGTACGTTTGTTAAATTTTCAATTATCCTATCTTGTTCCAGTTGATAATTCATATTTTTTATACCTTACTAAATTTTGTCTATATGATCTTTCAGTTTGCCAAACAAAAGCATATTTTCAAAATTGTTTTGCCTTAATCCCTCATAAAGGACAATGGCAACGCTATTGCACAGATTTAGAGATCTTGCACCCTCAACCATAGGTATTCTTATGCAATGTTCAAGATTTTCCTTTAAAAGATCTTCGGGAAGACCCTTCGTTTCCTTACCGAAAACGATAAAGCTTCCGTCAGGAATCTTTTTTTCAGAATAAATTTCTCCGCCCTTTGTGGTAGCATAGAAAAAAGGCGCATCTTTAAACTTTTCGCGGACTTCGGAAAAACTGTCATAATAACTTATATCCAAAAGATTCCAATAATCAAGGCCTGCTCTTTTGAGATTTTTATCATCAAGAGAAAATCCCAAGGGCCTTACTAAATGAAGTGATGCTCCGCTTGCCGCACAAGTTCGGGCAATATTACCTGTATTATATGGAATTTCAGGCTCAACCAAAACAATATTAAGCATTTAAACTCTCCAGAAATTTTTGTATCCTCTCCATTGCCTCGTTAATATTTTTAAGGCTTGAAGCATAAGAACAACGGACAAAGCCTTCACCGCTTGAGCCGAAAGCCGTTCCGGGAACAACTGCCACATGCTGACTTTCAAGAAGTTTTTTAGCAAAATCTTCACTTGTAAGTCCCGTTGATTTTATTGATGGGAAAATGTAGAATGCGCCCTTAGGCTCAAAACATTTAAGTCCCATTTTATTTAAAGCATGATATATAACCCTGCGGCGCATATCGTAATCATCATGCATATGTATTACGTCTTTAAAACCATCTTCAAAGGCGCGCTCCAACGCTTCAGTTGCCGCCGCCTGACTCATTGTGGAAGAACACATAATAACGTACTGATGAATTTTAAGCATTACCTGAAGCGCTTCCTTTGGTGCACATAAAAAACCTACGCGCCAACCGGTCATAGCAAAGGATTTTGAAAATCCGTTGATAACTATTGTGCGCTCGTGCATATCTTCAATGCTTGCAATGGAAACGTGCTTTATTCCGTAAGAAAGTTCTGCATAGATTTCATCTGAAATAACAATAAGATCATGCTTTTTAATAACTTTCGCTATTTCTTCAAGATGATGCTTCTCCATAACCGCACCGGTAGGGTTATTGGGATATGGAAGAATTATTGCCTTTGTGTTTTTTGTAACGGCATTTTCGATTTCTTCAGGTGTAATACGGAAATCATTTTCATCCTTTGTAGGCACGGGAACAGCCACACCGCCAACCATTGTAACGTTAGGTACATAAGAAACGTAACTGGGATCGGGAATAATTACTTCATCCCCCGGCTCAATTAAAGCGCGCATGGCAAGGTCAATGGCTTCCGATGCACCAACGGTAACAATTATCTCTTTCATAGGATCATAGGAAAGAGAGAAACGCTCATACATATATTTAGCAATGTTTTCCCTTAACTTGGGACTTCCTGCATTGGAAGTATAAGCCGTTTCACCATTTCTTATAGATTCTATAGCTGCCTCGCGAATATGCCAAGGCGAAATGAAGTCAGGCTCACCTACGCCTAAAGAAATGGCGTCCGGCATAGTCTGCACAATATCAAAGAATTTACGAATGCCCGACGGTGGAATCGATGCTACGCGGGCAGATATTTTATTTTCCCAATTCACGGTGACACCGCCTGACGTTTATCATCGTTTTTCTCGGCAAAAATATTGCCGTCCTGCTTATAGCGTTTTAAGATAAAGTGTGTTGCACAACTTAAAACGTTATCAAGAACTGAAAGTTTTGAAGATACAAAACTTGCAACCTGACGGATATTATCCCCTTCAACAATAACCATAAGATCGTAAGCACCGCTCATAAGATAGCATGCTTTTACTTCGGGGAAAGAGTATATTGTACGGGCAATGGCATCAAAGCCTCTGTCCCTTTGAGGTGTTATCTTAACCTCAATAAGGGCAGAAACCTTGTCATCATTCATTTTTTCGGTGTTAATAATTGCACCGTAGCCCATAATAACGCCGTCATTTTCAAGTTCCTTTATGGCATTTTCAATTTCTGCTTCTTCTTTACCAAGCATAATTGCAAGCTTGTCCTTTGTTAAAAAGGCATCATCATGCAAAAGTTCAATTAATTTTATTTTTAATTCGCTCATTTTATTATCCTTTCTGTAATGCGTTTATTGCATCAAGTTCGCCGCCGAAAAGACAGTTACGGAACTGACTTGTCATGTAAATTTCAACTGTGCCGTCGCTATAAGGAATAAGTCTTATTTCACACTTTAACGTTATGGTTTCCTTTGTTGAAGCAACGTGCTTATAAAAAATCTCATTCCACTTATCTTCAAGGGCGCTATCAGTAAAACTTTTATTCTGGGCCTTGGCATTTTCAACGTAAGAAGCATATTCGCTTACCGTATCAATATATGCCGCCTTAAGGCTTTTTTGAATTATAACCGTTTCGGCAACAAGAAAATCCCCATCCTCGTAAATATCCCATATTTCATACTTAATGTCCTGAAAAATAAGTTTATTTACGCTTATATTTTCAATATCCGCCGAAATATTTTCTTCCGCCTGAACAGTCATCTTGTTGGCTTCATCAAATTCGCCTGAAGTAAGATGCTGAAAATAGATTTCCAAACTTTCACGAACTATCTTTTTGTTTTCGGAAGAAACACAGCCCGTAAAAAGCATGACCGTAACAAGCAAAAGCACTAATACCTTTTTCATAATTTACCTAACTTGCTTCCGCCAAACTTGCCTGCTTTCTGACTGTTACGCGCAAAGCCTGCAATAATTTCGGAATCAAATGCAAAATTATTTTTCTTTTTATCCTTGTGTGCAGTAAAAGCAATATCAATAAGTTTTTCGATAAGTTTATCGTAGGAAATTCCCAAAGGCTCCCAAAGATAGAATGCAAATGAGCCGGGAATAGTATTTATTTCGTTTATGTACAATTCTTTAAGGTCTTTGTCGCACATATAGTCAATACGCACAACACCTTTACAATCCATAA
>JAZULU010000050.1:0-18858 GCA_045603265.1 Clostridia bacterium | reverse complement strand
AGGTGGAAATTTTGAAGGATATAGGAAATTTAATAAAGAACTTGTGAACCCAAAATAATATGACTCAACTTGGGCTTGCAAACTTACTAAACGTTACCGATAAAGCCGTGTCAAAATGGGAAAGAAATATCTGTTTGCCAGATATACTTGTTCTTAATAAAATATGTAAGCATTTTAAATTGGATATAAGTTCAGTACTTTCTATCAGCGAAGAAACTAAATTTTCAACGCGAGAAAATATGAAAAACATAAAATATTTTATATGCAAAAAATGTTCAAGCATAACCATGACAACGGGTAACACAAAAATTTCTTGTTGTGATAATGTACTTGATGAAACGGTAGCAATAAAGGCAACTGATGAAAACCGCCTGATAATAACAGAAATTGACGGACAGAGACATATTACAAGCGATCATCCCATGACAAAGGAAAATTATATTTGGTTTATTGCTTTTGTAAAAGGCGGTGAAATGTCATTTTTCAAGCAATATCCTCAGTGGGAAATAAACTTATATCTGCCGAAATTCGGTCACGGCAGGCTTTTATGGTACGCACCCGATATTGGTCTAAATTATATGGATATATAAAAAAGGTGAAGATAAAAATCTTCACCTTTTTATTGTTTTAATGTAAAAGTCCATCATCATCTTTAAATATTTCAAAGGCTACGCAAGGAAGATCTGTTGAAGATCCTAAATTTGCATTATCCCAGGAAGCATCGTGCATATATGCATAGCGCAAAGTCTGTGCATTTTTTACCCCCCTGAACTGAACGGTTGCTTCATCAATGATTCTTCCGCGAACTTTCTTATATTTGCCATCCTCACCTGCCGCTTCAAAGCCGACAAGTTTTTCACCTTTAAGAATTTTAAGACCTTCACCGACATAATCAAAATGAACGGTAATAACATCTTCATCAAATCGATAGCAGCAAGGATGGGGACTGCTTGTAAACTCAGGATCGCCGATACCGTACTCGTTACTAAGTGCTAAAAGTGCCAGTCTTTCGCCAACGGGTTTTTTATACGGTGGATGTGCCCAATCGGCATTTTCTGCTTTTCCGCCAACGTCCATAGCCGTAATCATGTATGCATTATCAAGAATATCGAGCATCTTCGTCTGCGCATAACGAACTTCTTCAATCTTTTTCCAACTTTCGATAGCTTGACCAACGTGCCCTGCAAGTTGAACGTAATAGAATGGGAAGTTAGAATCAAAACGTTTCCTTAATTCTTCAACGTACCATTTAAGTTGATATGGATATTTTTTATATCTCCACTGTTCGCTTTCGCCCTGATAGAAAAGCATACCTTTAATGGTCATTTTCTGAACAGGCGACATAAGTGCGTTATATATGCCTGATAAAGGAATTATCTCTTTTTCAGGATTGGTATAGTTCATTGGCTCAACAAGTTCGGGCATGATAAGTTCCATCATGGGTGATCCGCCTGAAGCAGTTTGAACAATACCTATTGGCATGCTTCCTTTAAGTGTTCTGGAAACAAGACGCGCAAAGAAAAATGCCATTGCAGAAATTTTAAGTTTATTAGGTGCTGTTGCAAGGTCGCGCCACGAACTTTCTTCAGGATTCTGCATATCAAACTGAGGTTTCTTCATTGATTCGGGTTTTTCCGTTGCATGGACACGTGCCTGAAGAACAACACGAATATTATCCTCAGGAACGATACTGTCAAGTTCATCATCATAAATCCCCTTGCCGTTACTATTTGCAGCATAAAGAGTTTGTTCTGCATTTGATTGCCCGTTTATGATCCACACATCGCCAATTAAAATATCTTCGCAAACAATTCTATCTTCACCATCGGAAAGAACAAGCGTCTGCGGTGAAGTGTTTGCAGGCATTTTGGGTAAATAAAGTTCCCAGTTAAGTTTTTGATCAACAACACCGTAGCCTTCATAAGGTCCTAAAACGGCATAAATGATATCACCCTCGTTTTTGCCCTTGCCCCAAAGACGCACTTCTGTTTCGCGCTGAAGTACCATATGATCGCCTAAAGCGTTACAAAGTCTGAATTGTTCCATATTCTTTCTCCTTAAAAGTTTATTAAATTAGGCTTTATTGTTTCGCCTGAAATTTCTAAAATACAGTAAGTCGGTACTTTATCATATCTTGGCCGGGTAAGTGAGCCGGGATTTATTAGCCAAATATTTTCTTTATAAGTTATATCGGGAACATGAGTATGCCCGTATAAAACTATATCTGCGCTCACTTCTTTTGCTTTCAATATAAGACCCGAATCAGAATATTTTACACCGTACACATCACCGTGAGTTACTAAAATCCTGTGGTTTAATATATCGATTATTTCTTCGCGTTTACCTGAAATATCACAATTACCTTTCACATAATGGAATGGACACGTCAGCACGTTTTTAAGGTCTTCCTGATCCCGTGTTCCGTCACCGCAATGAATTACCATATCTGCTTTTTGTGCAATTTCAAGAAAAGGCGCAAAGTTAAATGAATTGTGAGAATCACTTAAAACGAATATTCTCATAAAAGTTTTTCCAATTCTCTTAATGCCTCGCCCCTATGGCTCATGCTGTTTTTTTGTTCAGGGGACATTTCGGCAGAAGTCATGTTGAATTCAGGCACAAAAAACAAACTGTCATACCCAAATCCGTTTTCGCCTTTTTCTTCAAAACCTATCTCGCCCCAGAATTTACCTTCTGTTTCATAGTTTGTCCCGTCAGGCATGGTTAAAGCAATGGCGCAGGCAAAGTACGCTCTACGATCGGTAATGCCTTCCATATTTTTTAATAAAAGGTCTCTGTTTGCCTGATCGGTTGCATTATTATCATCTGTTGATGCATAGCGTGCAGAAAATACACCGGGCATACCATCTAAAGCAACAACACACAATCCGCTATCATCAGCCAGTGCAGGGAGTCCCGTAATTTCAGTAATTTCTCTTGCCTTTTTTAATGCATTTTCGCGAAAGGTTAAACCGTCTTCAACAGTTTCATGATCAATATTTGCTTCTTTCAAAGTAATCATTTCGGTAAAATGATCGCCAAGAATCTCACGCATTTCGCGTACTTTATGCTCGTTATTGGTTGCAAGTATAAGTTTCAAAGCAAATCCTCCAAAAACTTTTAATTTTCACTTACGATATTATATGATATAATTAAAATAAATTCAATAGTATTTTTTACGAAAGAGTGATATTTTTGAACATTACTTACATGATTGAACAACTGTTTTTCCCAAACAACGTCACCTGCAACGTATGCAAAAGTGAAAAAGTATATAAATACGGTCTGTGTGAAGATTGCTTTAAGTTATTGAAAAAACCTGACGGTAACAGATGTGAGATCTGTATGGATCAAATCAACACGGAAGGTCTTTGTGCTGCATGTTTCAAGAAAAAACCAGACTATACGCGCCTATACTCTGCATACGTTTATGAAATGCCGTTAAGTTTTCTTATCGTTGGTTTAAAGAAATCAAACAAACGTTATCTAAAATATCCTTTTTCCGAAATCGCCATAGATACTATTCCCAATGAAATACTTGAAAAAATAAATCTCATAACTGCCGTACCTACAGCCCCCAAGCGTTTGAAAAAGCGCGGCTATAACCAGGCAGAACTTATCTCTAAAGAAATTTCCGCAAAAACAAATATTCCCTATAAAAATGTTCTTGTGCGTCTTAAGGAAACAAAGACGACGCTTCTTAATAAAGATGAGCGTTCAAGCGCTTTAAAAGACGAATATTCTTTTTCGGAAGTTCTTAACGGTGAAACTGTTCTTTTGGTTGATGACGTATGTACGACCGGTGCAACACTCCGTCAATGTGCAAAAATGCTAAAAAAAGCAGGTGCAAAAGAGGTGTTCTGTTTTACTATAGCAAGAACGGATCTTAAAAGTTAATAGGCTTTTTGTCTTGACACAAAGGTTGATAACATAATATAATATATAAATATATAACTTGCGGAGGACGTTTTGATGACGCTTAACGATATTTTAATAAAAGTTGATAAACCCGCCCGTTACACCGGTGGCGAAGTTAATATGTGTTTTAAGGAAAATGCAGAAGTAAATTTTGTATTTTCTTATCCTGATACCTATGAAATGGGCATGTCTCATTTAGGTGGAAAAATTATATATCATTTACTAAACGCCCGTGAAGATACTTTCTGCCAGCGCGCCTATGCCCCCTGGGTGGACATGGAAAATCTTATGCGGGAAAATAACATTCCCCTTTTCACCCTTGAATCAAAGATGCCCGTAAAAAAAGCAGATATTTGGGGTTTTACACTTCAGTATGAATTAAGTTATACAAACATTTTAAATATGCTTGATCTTGCAGGTGTTACAATAAAAAGTTGCGACCGCAAGGAGGACGAGCCTTTAATTGTTGCCGGCGGTCCTTGCGCAAACCATGCCGAGATGCTTGCTGATTTTGTTGACTGTTTCCTTTTAGGTGATGGTGAAGAAGAATTAAACGAACTTATTGATATTTATAAAACATGGAAAAATTCCGGTAAAAGCCGTCACGAACTTTTAAAAATGCTATCGCAAAATGAAGGTATGTATGTGCCTTCTCTTTACGAGCACAAATATGATTCTGAGGGCAAACTTACAATAACTCCTCTTGAAAACGCACCAAAACAAGTTAAAAGACGCGTTGTTGAAGATTTTGAAAACACCTTCGCACCTACAAAACTTATCGTACCTTTGATCGAAGTAGTGCACGACCGCATTATGCTTGAAATTTTCCGTGGCTGCACACGCGGTTGCCGATTCTGTCAGGCAGGTTTCTTATACCGCCCCATCCGCGAAAGAAGCGTTGATAAATTAGTTGAAATGGCTCGTTTATCTGCCGATGCTACCGGCTACGATGAAATTTCCTTAACAAGCCTTTCAAGCGGTGACTATTCTCATTTAGACGAACTTATAAAAAGACTTTCATGTGAATTTGAAAATGAACATATGGACGTTTCTTTGCCCTCATTAAGAATCGACTCATTTAACCCTGACTTCGTTAGTACACAGATGCGCAAAAGTTCACTTACCTTTGCTCCCGAAGCAGGCTCACAACGCATGCGCAACATCATAAACAAAAACGTAACCGAGGAAGATCTTTTAAGAACGGTCCGCGGTGCATATGAGGCAGGATACAGAGCAATAAAACTTTATTTTATGATCGGTCTTCCCTTTGAAACTATGGAAGATATTAAGGGCATTTATGAACTTGCAAAAAAATGTACCGACGTTTACAAAGATGTTTACGGTAATACAAAAAATATGCGCATTACAATAAGCACTTCTGTATTTATTCCCAAACCCTTCACACCGTTCCAATGGATCAAGCAGGATACTGAGGAAAGCGTAAAGGAAAAACAGAAATATCTTTCCGATCTTATAAGAACTTTACGCGGTGTTGAATATAAGTACCACGATTCAACTGCATCAAAACTTGAAGTTGCTTGCGCCCGCGGTGGCAGAGAAATGTGTGCTGTTTTATATTCTGCATGGCAAAAAGGTTGCAAAATGGATGCTTGGAACGAACACTTTGATATAGCAAAATGGGAAGAAGCCTTTTTGGAAAACAACATTTCAATGGAAGAAATGGCACAGAGAGAATATAACGTTGACGATGTTCTTCCCTGGGATACTGTTGATGTTGGTGTTACTAAAGCATATTACAAAAAAGAACTTGAAAAAGCAATGAAGGAAGAAACCACAAGAGATTGTCGCCAAGGCTGTACCGGCTGCGGTATGATGTCACTTTGCAAAAGGGAGGTTAAAAACTGATGCGTGTTTTAATGCGTTTTCAAAAAAATGATGAAGTTAAATATATCTCCCACCTTGATATGCAAAGGCTTTTCCAGCGTGCTTTGCGTCGGGCAAAACTACCATGTGCTTACTCGCAAGGTTTTAATCCCCATCTTCTGATAAGTTTTGCCGCAGCATTGCCTGTTGGTGTATGTTCTGAATGTGAGTACGTTGAGATTCAACTGGAAAAATACATTCACCCGTTAGAATGTATGAAAAAACTTAACGAAGTTCTTCCTAAAGGTGTAAAAGTAACCAATGCAGTTGAGCCTAAAGATGATTATCCAAACGTAGGAAGCGTGATAATTCTTGCCGAATATACTCTTACACCTGAAAAAGAGGGCGACTATACGGCAATCCTTTCATCAATTCTAAAAAAAGACAATATTGAAATAGAAAAGAAAACAAAAAAAGGTATGGCAATGTTAAACGTGCGCCCAATGATCCACAGACTTTCGCAGGTTGGCGGAAGTATTAAGGCGACTCTTTCATGCAGTAATTCTGAAAATTTACGCGCAGATAAACTTCAGGAAATTCTTGAAAATGAAGGTATCAAGATTGCCGTTGCTTGTCGTAACTCAATTTTTATTTTAAACAATAACAATATTGAAGAACCTATGGGAGCAACACCATGAAGGAAATTCTTATAAACTCAGGAATTTTACAAAAATGTGCCGTTGTACTTCAGGACAATGAACTTAAAGATGTTTTTGTTGAACATTCTTCTTCAGAATCAGGTACAGTCGGTAACATTTATAAAGGAATAGTTGATAATATCGTTCCCGGTATGCAATCAGCATTTATCGATATCGGTCTTGACAAAAATGCTTTTCTGTTCCTTGACGATATTGTTTCGGAAACAAAAGAAACCGATATCCGCAAACTGTTAAAAAAAGGTCAGGAAGTTATTGTTCAAATAACCAAGGAAGCACAAGGTGTTAAAGGCGCCCGTGTAACCACTTCAATAACATTGCCCGGTCATTCCCTTGTACTTATGCCCTTTTATAACTATATCGGCATCTCAAAAAAGATTGATGATGAAGATGAGAAAAAGCGTTTAAAAGATATTATTACCGAACTTAAAGATGATGAACACGGCTATATTGTACGCACCGATGCCCGCAATTTAAGTGAAACTACTTTAAAAAATGAAATGTCTTTCCTTGCTGATCAATGGGCAAAGATCCAAAAAAGCGCAAAGACAAAAAATGCGCCTGCTTTAATTCATAGTGAAGACAGTCTTTTATTAACCGTTATTCGCGATTACTGTGATGACTCGGTACAAAAATTCACCATAAACGATAAAAATCTTTTTGAAGAAGCAAAGAAAATTGCTTCTGTTATGGCGCCAAAGTTTTTGGACAGAATGTTCTTTAAGGATGGCGATCTGTTTGCTTTAAAAGGTATCGAAACAAAGATCAAAAAACTTTTAGGCAGGCATGTTTGGCTTGATAACGGTGCATATCTTGTAATTGATTATACCGAAGCATTAACTGTTATTGACGTAAATACCGGAAAATTTACAGGTGATCACGATCTTCAAAAAACTATCCTTAATACCAACATTATGGCAGCAAAAGAAATTGCCAATCAACTTCGTTTGCGGGCAATCGGCGGAATCATTGTAATTGACTTTATTGATATGGAAAATGATGAAGACCGTCAAAAAGTGTTGGATGCACTGGAAGAAGCCTCCCTTGGCGATAAAATCAAAACAAATATTTTAGGTTTTGTTCCTTTAGGGCTTTGCCAATTAACACGAAAGAAAACACGTTTGAGTCTTTCCGCTTCCATGCAAGTTGTATGTCCCTATTGTGAAGGCGACGGAAGAATTTTAAATAAAACTGCAGTATTAAACAATCTTTTAAACGAACTTAAAAGAAACTGCGATAACAATATTGCACCAAACGTTATTTTGCGCCTAAACCCGTACATTCTTGCGGCGTTAAAACACCATACTAACGAAATGAAAGAACATTTTGATAAAAATATTTACGTTCGTGAAGATGCAGGAATGCACATGGAAGATTATAATATCAGTATGCTCAATGAAATTCAGGATTCTGAAGGACTTATAAAATTATTATGAAAACACAAGTTTTACCAATAGACGATGATTCATTAAAATTAGCCGGGGAACTTATAAGAAGCGGTGAAGTTGTTGCTTTTCCCACTGAAACAGTTTACGGGTTAGGTGCTGACGTTTTTAATGAAGAAGCCGTAAAAAAGATATTTGAAGCAAAAAACAGACCTATGGACAACCCTTTGATCGTTCATCTTTCATCAAAGGAAGAAATACCTCTTGTTGCCCGCGAAATTCCAAATTATGCACAAATGCTCATAGATAAATTTATGCCAGGTCCCATAACAATCGTACTTCCTAAGCGCCCTGAAATTCCATTGTGCGTAACCGGTGGTATTGACACGGTTGGCATACGCATACCCGAACACGAAGGCGCAAGAAGATTTATTAAGGCTTGCGGTTGTCCTATCCCTGCCCCCAGTGCAAACTCATCAGGAAAGCCTTCGCCTACCAGCGCGAAGCATGTTTTTGATGACCTTGACACAAGGATACCTCTGATCCTTGACGGCGGCGAATGTTCGTGCGGTGTTGAATCAACGGTTATCTCCCTTTGCGGCGAAAAACCAATGCTTCTGCGCCCGGGAATCATTACTTACGAAATGCTCAAAGACTGTCTTGGTGAAGTTGATATTCACCCTTCTGTTTTGGAAAATAATAAAGTAGATAAAGCGGCAAGTCCCGGAATGAAGTACAAGCATTATTCACCAAAAGCGCGGGTTGTAATTGTTGATGCAGATGAAAAAACTGTTTTAAGATTTTATGACAACTTGAAACTTTTTGGTAAAAACCCTATTATCTTATGGGATGAAGAGTCCTTTGATCTTTTAGGTGACAGAAATAAATGGGCGTTATACTCAAAGCGGGATGCACGAATTGCCGCAAAAAATTTATTCGCCCTTTTAAGAAAGGCTGATGACGAAGGATTTGATTCTGTGCTTATTACATCTGTTTCCCAAACTGGAGCAGGTCTTTCGGTAATGAACAGAATGTTACGCGCCTCAGCATTTACCGTTCTTAACGAAAGCGCCGATGAGAACGATTTAAAAATCGTATTTCAAATTAACTGATTTTTATGTTTTATAAAACAAAATTAAATAAAAAGTCGCTAAATTATTTTACTTTTTTAAAAATTTTAGTGGATTTTATAACACGGTTTTCCTTTACGGAAGACCGTTTTTTTGTTAGTATTTTTCTGAGGTGATTTTTTATGAGAGCAGGTATCGTTTATATAAAACTTCCAATAAGCACTATTAAGTTTGATTATATTACAGATGACGTTTCTCTTTTAAAAGAAAGCATAAAAACATACGGTCTTATTCAGCCGGTAGGCGTTGTCAGAAACGGTGAAACGGGATACAAACTGGTTTTTGGCAGAAAAAGAATAAAAGCATGTTCAGAATTAAATCATAAGTATATACATACAGTTTTGCTTTCTGTAAGAGAAGATGAGGAAAAATATCTTCAATACGTTGAAAATTTACACAGAACAAGTCATCTTGATACTTTAAAAGCATTAAGTTCGTTGCAGGGAATTGACCTTCGTTCAATTTTTTGCTTAAGCAATGATGATATGCGTTTTTTAGGAAACTACCACTCCCTTTCCCCGGAAGCAAAAAAAGAGGTAAACGATTTTACTGCAAAATATGTAAATCCCGCTTTTGGCGATAATCGCTATTTTTTACGAATGGTCGAACTTGAGAAAAATATTCCTGCCGCTGCAAAAGACAAAGTGCGCCTTTCGGTATTATCCGATAAACGGATATTTATAAATGAGATAGAAAAAATTCTTGACTTAATGAAAGCAGGAGGGCATAAAGATACTGTCTTTGAAGATGACAACAGAATAGTAATAAAGAAGAATGCCGTTTAAGTTAAAAATTTTACTATGTTTTTAACATTTGTTCCATATATATTTAACAATTAAGTATTGAATTTGAGTTTGGACTATGGTATAATTTTACAAGATAATGCACTTTCGTGCTTAAACAGGAGGAAATTATGAACATAAAGACTCAAGTTTATAAGCGTTGTGAAATAGTTCTTCACAGTGAAAAGGCTTATGAAAATCCGTTTATGGACGTGGATATTTCTGCAGTTTTCGTGCACGATGACGGAACAGAAATTAAAATCCCCGGGTTCTGGAACGGAGAAAATGAATGGAAAGTTCGTTTTTCAAGTGAAAAAGAAGGAACGTGGACTTATAAGATCTCTTGCGATGATGATGAACTTTGCGATGAGGGTATTATCGAAGTTGAACCTTGCCTGAATCCTAAAAACGAACTTGAAAAGCACGGTTACGTTAAGCTTGCGCCCGGCAAAAAGCATATGGTCCATGCTGACGGCACGCCTTTCTTCTATCTTGCTGATACTCATTGGATGATGCCTGATTACGAGCATTTGCACGAATGTAACTATCCCGGTTGTAATTGCGGAAATCAGTTCAAGCATATTGCTGATGACAGAATCAAAAAAGGCTTTAACGTTTATCAGACCTATTTTTCAAGTCAGCGTTCAAGCAAAAACGTTTACGGAATGGACGGTTGGTGGGTAGATTCAACTTATACGAAGATCAACCCCTCCGCCTTTAACGAGACGATGGATATTATGATGGAATATCTTGCCGATAACGGTATTACTGTTGCTTTAGGCTTTGGTACCCACTGTTCAACAGTAAAGGGATATAAGCAGAACGTTACTGCAATGAAGGCTTTTGCAAAATACTGTGTTGCAAGATATGCCTGCTATCCCCTCGTTTGGATAACCGCTCAAGAGATTACAAACTATAACGAAAATGCTTTTGATTGCTGGAAACAGGTTGGCGCAACCGTTAAAGAATATGATGGTTTCAACCGTCCTAACGGCGCACATATGCACGTTCACGACTTTGAATCTCCAAGAAGTCAAGAGCTTGATAAAGAGCATTGGCATCAGTGGTGGACTGTTCAGGGCGGACATGGCGGATATTATAAATTGAGACCGCGTGCTTTCTACGAAGGCTATTACAATGACGATAAGATGTTTATCGAAACCGAAAACCAATATGAGGATATTTATTGCTCAGGCTTCTGCGGACACGATGCCCCAAGAATGGGTGCATGGCAAGCAGTTCAGCTTGGAAGCGGCGGTTTCACCTACGGTGCAACAGGCATCTGGGTTGCAAGCTGGAGTAATGAAAATCCCGTACTTTTAAACTATTCACCTGAACCGTGGTGCGTTGGTTTAGATAAACCCGGCTCAGAACAAGTTGGCTATATGAAAAAATTCTATGATTACGTAAACTGGGCAGAGCTTGAGCCTGTTTATGATTATTCATTTGGTAATTTTGAGGATAGGCGTCACATTGCAATATCACATAAAGGCAATGATGTGGTTGTTTACTACTTCTTCTCAAATCTTAAGGAAACGGGTATTTTGGCAGACTTAAAGCCTGATACCGCATATCAGGCACGTTGGTTTGACCCCATTGCAGGCAAGTTTATTGACTGCGATGATATTATTACGTCAAAAGACGGTACATGCAGAGTTCCTGAATTCCCCTCAAACCGCGATTGGGTACTTCTTCTTAACGTAAAGGATATTGATTTTGGTCCTTATGAATCATACACTTATACAAAGGTTGCACCTATTGCCGCAAGCGAAGCAAAATTGGGCGAGGAACTTGAGATAAAGAACATTAAAGTTGGTTCGGAAGACAAAAACTTCCCTGCTATAAATCTTATAGACGGTAATCCCGAAACTTATTGGCAAGGTCTTGCCGCTAAAACAAGTCAGACCATAAATATTGATCTTGGCGAAACAAAACATTTTGATTACTTCCATATAAACTGTCCCGATACTCAAAGATATATTCAGTTCCGTTTGTTCGGTTCAAATGACGGTGAAAACTTTGATCTTTTGCGCGAGCGCACTAATATGGAGATCGCAGTTGGCGGAAGATTCAACAGTTATTTTGAGCCTGTATCGGGCGATTACCGCTATGTGAGATTCTTCCTTAACTCTGACGTTAATATTGCTGAGCCGTTGAAAATGTCAAAAATCGCACTTTTTACAAAGGCTGAAGAGTAAAAATAAAGACCTGCTAATAAGCAGGTCTTTGATTTTATTCAACTTGTTTTCCGCCCCATTCAACAACTGTAAATCCATTACGGTTAAAAGGAGCAAATTGTTGTGGCTCCATTTCAACAAAGACGTCAGATGCTTTATATGCCATTGATACTCTCAATAAACTATCGGGCTTGGGCGTAATTTTAAGTTTTGCTATTTCGCAATAGTTTTCAAATTGAAAAGAAACTATGTTGTAGGGATTATCCTGCATCTTGGGTAACCAATAAACTATAAACTCATTATATTCTTTTGGTTTAAGTCCCATTTCCGGAAGGACTTTTTGAAAAAACTCCGCTGTATCCTCACCTTTTACACAAAATCCTTTTGAGAAATCACACTTAAGTTCGTCATCGCCTTCCCAGAATAAATAAGAATATTCCTTATTATCATCAAGGTTTATTATTGTTCCGTCCTTTTTGGCTAAAACATGCCAGCCGTTTTTATATAATGGATAGGTGTATTTAAGTTCACCGTTATAATCAAGTTCTACAAATACTTCCGTATCTTCCTTAGGATAGAGATATATTACGGGTTTTGCATTTAATCCGTGCGTCGTTGTCGGTGAAGTGGCTTGCGGTTTCTTTGTCGGTACAGGTGTTATATGAACTTCCCTTTCTGTTATAAAGAGTTCTGCTTCTGCCTGCATTTTTTTGTTATCGTTGATAAAATCAATACGCACCGCATATCTGCCTGCATCCTTGTTCTTTATATCAATAATATTATAACGTATGGGATCAAGTTTACCGTAAGAATTGATTGTTAAGATCTCTGAATTGTTTGCTTTTTCCGCTTTACCGACATCAACCCAACTGTTACCATGATGCTTATATATTCTTCCTATTGTTTCCAATTTAATGGATTTACTATAGTTGTTCGTCCACTGAATCTCTACATATGGCTCATCACTATTAAAATCCGCATTGGTAACAACACCAATTACGGTGCCTATATTATCAGCCTTCCCCGTATTTTCAGGTGCTTCGATTTTTTGGGCACATCCTGAAAAAAACAACGTCAGCAACAAAAGGAATGATAAATATTTTTTCACTTCTAATCCCCCATTTTTTCATCTGTATTTATTTTAACATAGCACTATGATCTTTGTAAAGATTCAATTTTTTCAATGTTAGTGCCCGTATAATAATGGGTAAGAATTTCTTTATATGTTTTGCCGTTTTTCGCCATTTCCTGAGCACCGACTTGCGAAAGTCCCACTCCATGCCCAAAGCCCTTCATAATAAATGTTATACTGTCGCCATTATTTTCAAAGGTAAAATCTGTTGAGCGCAATCCAAGTGCTTTCCTTAAAGCCGTGGCTTTCACACTTTTATCGCCAAGTTTTAGTGTGGAAACTCTACCTGAGGAAGTGTATGATATTATTTTTATATCAATTTTTTCAAGGTCAAGAGAAAAGGATTTATTTATTTTTTCCAAAAACTCACTTTTGGTAAAAACTGTTTCTTTCTGATACTCGCTGTTATTTTCTGAAATTGACGTTGAAACGCTTTTCAAATATGGATACGTTCCTCCGAAAACGGCAACACAATCTTCTGTTTTTCCCACACTTGAAGAATGATATAATGCACATATTGGTTTGCCATCATACTTAATAACTTCACCTAATGTATCATAGACGGCATTTTTTATATTATCATGATATTCCTGATACTTTTCTCCCCATTGAGAACGCATTGTTTCATCTGATTTATATGCTTGGCAATGGGTACTTTCGGTGCAAATATCGCCACCGTTTGCACATCCGCCACCGTTTATTTTATAAACAAGATATGTGCGTGCCGCCACCGCCTGCGCTTTTAAAGCCTCCTCATTATAAGTAGGATATACTTCACCTGCGACAACTGAAACAAGATATTCTTCCATATCCATTGTGATCATTTCACCTTTATGATTGACCGTTATATTATTCAATTTCAAAACATGCTCACTTGTGCATGTTGGCGATGCTACAATACTTTCAATAAGTATATCTTGTTTTTCGGTATTAAAAAACATGATGCTTATTGAAAGCATAACTATTGCCAGAAAAAAAGCACAATATATTTTTATTTTTTCGCTCATTCTTTTTCCACCCTTAATCAATAACGTAAGGAACTCCTATAACGCTTTGTCCACCTGAAGAAAGGCATTGCATTAACGGGTTACGTTTAAAACTATTATCCTTTTCAAGAATATATTCCTTAATTATTTTACCCCGTGGAATGAACCGTGCTTTATAATAATCTGTTTTATCAAGTTTATAAACAAAATAATCTTTTGTCTGCCATTTTATGCTGTTTAATAAAATTTCATCGGCAACATCACAGTTATCGCACACAAGATACACGCTTGTTGACTGCACGCCAAACAACGGAAAAGTAAAAATACAAAAGGCAAGCATTGAAAGAATTATCAAAACAAAAACATATTTCAAAAAAATCACCCCTATGCCAATTATGGCATAGGGGCTTATTCCTTATTCAGATATTTTAATTATCGCTTTAACTTCATTTTCAAAAGTTTTTAGAGAAAATGCTCCGTCACGGTAGATAATATATCCGCGAAAATCGTTTTTGGGAAGTGATACCGAGCCGGGATTAAGATAAATAATATCTTCTGCTTCTTTTATTTCACCAATATGAAAATGACCGTTTATAAGTACGTCACCTTTATTTAAAATTGGCGGGTTTTCTAAAGAAAACAAGTGACCATGAGTTACAAACACCTGGCGTTTATCTAAAAACAGCACCATACTATCCTGCATCATTGGAAAGTCCAAAACCATCTGATCAACTTCCGAATCGCAGTTTCCGCGTACTGCAAGAATTTTATCCTTATTTTCGTTAAGCATTTCGTAAACCGCTTTGGGATCATATTCCCTGGGCAATGGATTTCTTGGCCCATGATATAAAAGATCACCTAACAATATAAGTTTATCGGCCTGCTCATTTTTAAAAGTTTCAAGAACCTTTTTACAGTAATATGCTGAACCGTGAATATCTGATGCAAACATTAATTTCATATTCTATCACCTCGTATTTCTTTGACTGGTTTAGTATAATTTAAATTTTTATGATTGTCAATCTAAAAATAAGGTGCAAAATGTTAGTTATTGTGCTATAATATATTATATTATATTTTTAGGAGAACACAAATATGAAATATCTTGTTTTATTAGGCGACGGAATGGCAGATCTTCCCATTGATCAACTTCAAGGCAAAACACCTATGGAATGTGCAAAAAAGCCTTTAATTGACTATATGGCTTCAAAAGGCGAAGTAGGTATGGTAAAAATAACACCTGACGGTTGCAAAGGCGGCAGTGACGTTGGTAATCTTGCCGCAATGGGATACGATCCAAGAATTTATCTTACGGGACGTGCACCTCTTGAAGCAGCAGCAATGGGTATCAAAATGAGTGATACCGATATTGCATTAAGATGCAATCTTGCCTGCGTTTCCGATGAAGATAACTATAGCGACAAAACAATGATCGACTATTCAAGTGACGAGATCTCCACCGAAGAAGCCGAACAACTTATTGAAACACTTAATGAAGAACTTGGAGACGAAACAATAGAGTTTTATGCAGGTATTTCATACAGACATATTTTAATTATTCATGGTGGGAATAAAGACGTTAAACTGACACCTCCCCACGATATTACCGGAAAGCCCGTAAAAGATTATCTTCCTACGGGAAGCGGTGCAGAAATTCTTCTTGACCTTATGGAAAAGAGTAATAAAATTCTTAAAAATCACCCCGTAAATCTTAAGCGCAAAGCAAATGGCAAGCGTATGGCTTCTACTTGCTGGTTCTGGGGTGTAGGAAGTAAGCCGGGTCTTTCCCCATTTAAGGAAAAGTATCAAAAATCAGGTGCAGCAGTTACTGCAGTTGATCTTGTACGCGGTATTGCTCGCCTTGCAGATATGGATACTTATGACGTTCCCGGTGCAACGGGCACACTTGAAACAAATTTCATGGGCAAAGCAAAAGCGGCACTTACTTCTTATGATGAAGGTCACGATTTTTGCTATTTGCACTTTGAAGCACCTGATGAATGTGGTCACAGAGGCGAAATTGACAGAAAAATAAAAGCTATTGAAATGCTTGATACCGTTCTTAATTTTGTTGTAAAAGGTCTTCAGGCCAGAAAAGAAGATTATGCCGTTCTTATTATGCCCGATCACCCAACTCCCATTCCTACAGGTACACATTCAAGCGCACCAGTTCCTTATGCAATGTATTACAGTACCAACGAAAAGAACTCAGGTGTTTTGAATCTTTGTGAAAAAACCGCCGAGCAAACGGGCATCGTTCAAGATCCCGGTTTTGACCTTTTAACAAGATTTTTTAAGGGAGAATAATTGATGGAAAATTTCTCATCCGAACAAATAAAAGCATATTACGACCACAAACGGTTCCCATTGTTGTGGCAGGCTATTCTCGGTTGCGCTATTATGCAATTTACCGCCACAATACCATTGACTGCCATTGAACTTTTTTCAGGCGGCAATTCATCACAACTTTTCAGAACTGATTTTGGCGAAACCATGTTCAACGCTGTTATCTCACAGTTTTTTGCAGTGCTTATCGTTCCGCTCTTCTTGTTATTAATATGCAAAAAAGATATGCGTGCAACTTTAAGATTGAAAAAGAACATCGATTTTGTTCAAATTCTGTTGTTATTACTTATGTGCGTTGGATTGTTTTTTGCAGTACAACTTATAAATTCATTTTTTATAGCGGGACTTTCTTCTGTTATAGGAATGCCTTCAGATGTTGGTAATATGCCCGATGCAATAAATATATCTCAACTTTTATTTGAGTTGGTTATCGTTGCCGGACTTCCTTCTATTTGTGAAGAAATCTTCTTCCGCGGTTTTGTTATGCGCGCCTTTGAGCGTTATTCCCCTGTGCTTGCCGTGCTTTTATCAGCAGTTGCTTTTGCCGTTATGCACGGAAATCTTCAACAGTTGCTTTACGCTTTTATTCTTGGTATCGTGCTTGGTACTGTTGTAATGCTTACAGATTCACTTCTTGCCGGAACAGTTATGCACTTTACACTTAATGCTTTTTCTGTTATTATTTCCTATCCCCCCATTTATGCAATGTACGAAGAATTATTAACAGATTACCCTGCAATCTATTTTATAGGCTCCATTGCATTATTACCTATAATCGCAGTTCCTGCATTTATTTTATTTATGAAATACACACGCAAGAAAAACACAAAAAAATATAACGCTCCCATTGTTTCTGAACTTGAGTATCCTGCCCTTATGCCTAAACCTGCAAGTGGTGAAAAAGCACTTTATATAATCGGCTGGATCGGTTTTGTAGGAATAAACGTTTTATCAATGTTATTACTCTGGTTCTACGATGCTTTGATGGGATTTACCGCTTAATTATGAACGTTAAAATAATTGCTGTTGGAAAAATACAGAAAATGTATGCCGATATAGAAAGCGAATTTAAAAAGAGAATGTCGCGCTATGCAAAGTTTGAAATCATCGAAGTAAATGATGAGCAGGCACCGGAAAAACTTTCCCCTTTACAAAAGCAGGCAGTTCAACTTGCAGAGTGGGAAAAAATAAACAAAAAACTTAATGATGACGATTTTCTTGTGGTACTTGATGGTACAGGCAAAGCTATTTCAAGTGAAGAACTTGCCAAAAACATGGAAAACTGGCAGGCAAATAAGAATCTTGTTTTTGCTATCGGCGGATCTTTAGGCTTTCACGGAAACGCATTAAAAAGGGCGAACTATGTGCTTTCCCTTTCAAAAATGACTTTTACTCATTCAATGGCAAGAGTCATTTTGCTTGAACAGATATACAGAGGCTACAAAATAATAAACAAGGAGCCTTATCACAAATAATGTATAAAGATGATTATTATTTCATGGAACGCGCCTTAAAACAAGCGGAGATCGCCTATAAAAAAGGTGAAGTGCCCGTTGGTGCGGTGGTTGTAAAAGACGGTGAAATTATTTCAAGGGGTTATAATTTAAGAGAAACCACCAACGATCCTACCGCCCACGCAGAACTTCTTGCCATGAAAAGAGCTTCAAAAAAACTTGACTCCTGGAGGCTTTCAGGTTGCACATTATACGTTACACTTGAGCCTTGCCCCATGTGTTCGGGTGTTATTGTAAACTCCCGTATTGATCGCGTTGTTTTTGGTGCATACGACCAAAAAGCAGGTTGTTGTACGACCCTATATCACCTCTGCAATGACGAACGTTTTAATCACCGCGCTCAAATTCTTGGCGGTGTAAATGAAGAAAAATGTGCAAAAATTCTTTCTGACTTTTTTAAGGAAAAGCGAAAATGAAATTTTTGAACAGAAATCACTTAAAATATATTGCGGTAATAGCAATGCTTACAGATCACTTTGCACATTATTTTCTCTCTTCAATCTGGGGAACGCCCATATATATCGCATGCAGATTTATCGGCAGACTTACAGCCCCCATAATGTGCTATTTTCTTGTTGAAGGTTTTACACACACTTCATCAAAAAAGAAGTATTTTTTAAGGCTTTTTATCTTTGCGCTTATATCGCAAGTGGCCTTTGACTTTGTCCATAAAAAAAGTATATTGGAACTTGATCTTAGTATGATATATACTCTTTTATGTTGTTTCTGTATGCTATGGTGTATTGATGCTATAAAAAATAAGTTTTTCGGCATTATTTGCGCATTGGGATTTTTTTACCTTGCTTCTTACGGTGACTGGGGATCATATGCACCCTTGTGGATTTTAGGTTTTTACTTTTTAAGGGAAAATCTTCATCTTCAATTAATCCCTTTCTTGGTTACTGCGCTATATGCTATCGTAACAGCATATGCTAATTCTATAGGCAA
>JAZULU010000049.1:0-8719 GCA_045603265.1 Clostridia bacterium | reverse complement strand
CATGGGCAAGAGCCTTAAAGAACAAGGTATTTTCGGCATCTATCCCAACGAGAAGAATAGATGGTATGTAAAAGTTCCCGTGTTCTCATTTAATAAGATTCGTGGTCTTGATGCTTACCTTTCACCTGAAATGAAATCAACCGGTGAAGCAATCGGTTATGATGATAAACTTAACCGTGCACTTTATAAGGCACTTCAGGCATCAGGCATGCACTTACAGAATTACGGTACAGTATTTGCAACGATCTCAGATAAGGATAAGGAAGAAGCACTTCCTTTGATCCGTCGATTCTATAACCTTGGCTTTAACATTCAGGCAACAAGCGGTACTGCAGAATTCTTGAAGGCTAACGGAATCAGAACTCACGTTTTGCACAAGATTCACGAAGATCCCGATGAGATTCCCGATGCACTTCGCCAGGGTCATATTGCTTACGTTATCAATACACGTGATATCGGCAGCGGTCAAATGTCAGATGGCTATGAGATCCGTCGTTATGCAACTGAAAATAACGTAACAATGTTCACTTCACTTGATACCGTTAAGGTTCTTCTTGATGTTATTGAGGAAACAACTCTTACGATTTCAACTATTGATGCTTAAGGTGAAAAATGAAACAAAGTTTATTTGAAATTTTAGAAAATATCCCCCTTACGAGCACCGTTTATAAAATGGTGCTCAAGGGTGATACAAGTGATATTACTGCATCAGGTCAGTTTGTTAATATTAAACTTGACGGCTTGTTTTTAAGACGTCCCATTTCTGTTTGCGATGTTATAAACGATAAACTTGTTATTATCTATAAGGTTGTCGGAAAAGGCACCAAACAGATGAGTCTTATGAAAGAAGGCACCCTTGATATTTTAACGGGGCTTGGCAACGGTTACGACCTTACAAAAGCAGGTGAAAAGCCTATGCTTTTAGGCGGTGGCGTTGGCGTTCCGCCAATGTATATGCTTTGCCGTCAGCTTATTGAAATGGGCAAAAAAGTTACCTTAGTTCTTGGATTTAATACCAAGGATGAGATTTTCTACGAGGAAGAATTTAAAAAGCTTGGTGCTGAGGTTTATGTTACTACAGTTGATGGCTCTTATGGCAAAAAAGGCTTCGTAACTGACGAAATGGATAGAGAATATTCCTATTTCTACACCTGCGGACCTGAGCCTATGCTTAAAGCAATTTACAGAAAGAGCGTAACAAGCGGTCAGTTCAGCTTTGAAGAAAGAATGGGTTGCGGTTTCGGCGCTTGCATGGGTTGCTCATGTAAAACCGTTACCGGTTATAAGCGTATTTGTAAAGACGGTCCCGTTCTTGAGAAGGAGGAAATCTTATGGGAAAATTAAGCGTAAACCTTTGCGGTATCGAACTTGATAACCCCGTTATTCCTGCTTCGGGAACTTTTGGATTCGGTTATGAATTTAATGAAATTTACGATATCAATGTTTTAGGCACGTTTTCATTTAAGGGAACAACAAAAGATCCTCGTTTCGGCAATCCTACACCGAGAATTGCTGAATGTCCTCAGGGAATGATAAATGCGGTAGGTCTTCAGAATCCCGGTGTTGAAAAGGTAATTTCAGAAGAACTTCCTAAATTAAAACAGTGCTTTCATAAGCCCGTTATGGCAAACGTAAGCGGTTTTTCCATTGAAGATTATGCTTACACTTGCGAAAAACTTGATAAGTGCGATCAGGTAGGTTGGCTTGAAGTTAATATCAGTTGTCCTAACGTTCACGGCGGTGGCATGAGTTTTGGAACTTCACCTGAAAACGCGGCAGAAGTTACAAGAGCAGTTAAAAAAGTTACAACAAAGCCGGTTATCATTAAACTTTCGCCTAACGTAACGGATATTGTTTCTATTGCAAAAGCATGCGAAGATGCAGGAGCAGACGGTATCAGCCTTATAAATACTTTACTGGGTATGCGCATCGATCTTAAAACCAGAAAACCAGTTATTGCCAATAAAATGGGTGGATTTTCAGGAAGTGCAATTTTCCCCGTAGCAGTGAGAATGGTATATCAGGTTGCACATGCAGTAAAAATCCCCGTTATCGGTATGGGCGGTGTTTCGTCCGCTGAAGACGTTATTGAAATGATGCTTGCAGGTGCAACAGCAGTTGAAGTTGGCGCAATGAATCTTATTGAGCCCTTTGCATGTAAAAATATTATTGAAGAACTTCCCCGAAAAATGGAAGAATATAAAATAGACAATTTAAGAGATATTATCGGAGGTGTTTTGTAATGGGAAAAGACGTTATTGTTGCTTGTGATTTTTCCTCAAAAGAAAAGGTGTTTGAATTTTTAGATAAGTTTCAAGGCAGAAAGCCTTTTGTAAAGATCGGTATGGAACTTTTCTATGCCGAAGGTCCTGAAATCGTTCGTGAGATCAAAAAGAGAGGACACAAGATCTTCCTTGATCTTAAACTTCACGATATTCCTAATACAGTTAAAAAGTCGATGTCAGTTTTATCACGTCTTGACGTTGATATGACAAACCTTCATGCTTCCGGCACTATCAATATGATGACTGCCGCCATCGAAGGATTGACAAGAGAAGACGGTACACGTCCAATTCTTATTGCAGTTACACAACTTACTTCCACCGACCAGGAGAGTATGGAAAAAGACCTTTTAATTAACGAGCCTATTGATAAAGTTGTTATGCACTATGCTTCAAATGCCAAAAAAGCAGGTCTTGATGGTGTAGTTTGCTCACCTTTGGAAGCTGAAAAGGTACACAATACCTGCGGTAATGACTTTATTACAGTTACCCCCGGTGTTCGCTTTGCCGATGGCGACGTTGGTGATCAGAAGCGCGTTATGACGCCTGAACAGGCTAAAAAGATCGGCTCAGATTATATCGTTGTTGGCAGACCTATTACTGCTGCAGAAGATCCCGTTGAAGCTTATGAGAGATGTGTAAGAGAATTTTGTGATTAAGGAGAAATGAAAATGGAAAGTTATAAGAGAGAGTTTATACAGTTTTTAGAAGGTGCAGGCGTTCTTAAATTTGGCGATTTTACTGCAAAATCAGGCAGAAAGATTCCTTATTTCATCAATGCAGGCGATATTAAAACGGGCGATCAGATCTCAAAATTAGGTGAGTTCTATGCAAAGGCATATTTTGAAAAGGTAGGCAACAAGAAAACAGTTCTTTACGGTCCTGCATATAAGGGAATTCCGATAGCAGTTTCAGTTGCTTGCGCACTTTCCAAAAATAATCTTGACGTACCCTTCTTCTTTAACCGTAAAGAAGAAAAAGACCATGGTGAGGGTGGCGTTTTTGTAGGATACAAGCCCCAGGCAGGCGAAGAAGTAGTTATTGTTGAAGACGTTATAACTGCAGGTACTGCTATCCGCGAAAGCATGGCAATTCTTTCAAAACTTGAAGGCGTAAAAGTTGCCGCAACATTCGTTATGGTTGACCGTAAGGAAAAGGGACAGACCGAAAAATCAGCAATGGCTGAAGTAGGCGAGGAATTTGGTTTCCCCGTATATTCCGTTGTTGATGTTTACGATATTATTGAGTATCTTGAAGAAGATCCCAAAAACAAGGAAGACGTTGACAGAATTAAAAATTATCTTGCAATTAACGGCGCAAAAATTTAATCTGAAAGGTTAAAAATATGAGAAGTCTTATTGATATATTAGATCTTGAGGTTACGGAAATAGATGAACTTATTTCCTGTGCCTGTGATATTATTGAAAATCCCAAAAAATATAGCGAAGTTTGCCGTGGCAAAAAACTTGCAACGCTGTTTTTTGAGCCTTCCACAAGAACACGCCTTTCCTTTGAGGCGGCAATGTATGAACTTGGCGGAAACGTTATAGGCTTTTCTGAGGCTAACTCATCATCGGCGGCAAAAGGTGAAAGCGTTGCCGATACTGCAAAAACAATAAGTTGTTATGCAGATATTATCGCTATGCGTCATCCTAAAGAGGGCGCACCTTACGTTGCATCAAAAAATGCAACTATTCCCGTAATCAATGCAGGCGATGGGGGACATAATCATCCTACACAGACTTTAGCTGATCTTTTGACGATCTATCGCGAAAAAGGTGGTTTCAATAATCTTACAGTGGGCTTCTGCGGTGACCTTAAATTCGGAAGAACAGTTCATTCACTTATAAACGCACTGTCAAGATATGAAAACATAAAAATCGTGCTTGTTTCACCTGAAGAACTTAAACTTCCAAGTTACGTTAAAAATCTTTTAAAACAGAAGAATATTGAATATAAGCAGACGACCAATCTTGAAGAGGTTATGCCCGAACTTGATATTCTTTATATGACTCGTGTTCAGCGTGAACGTTTCTTTAATGAAGAAGACTATTTGCGCTTAAAGGACAGTTACGTTCTTACTCCCGAAAAACTTGAAAATGCCAAAAATGATCTTACCATTATGCATCCGTTGCCAAGAGTAAATGAGATAAGCGTTAAGATCGATGATGATCCCAGAGCCGCATATTTCAAGCAGGTGTTGAACGGAAAGTATATGCGAATGGCACTTATTCTTAAATTGCTTAAGGAGGCTGACCTTTTATGAACGTAGATTCAATTCAGAACGGCGTAGTAATTGATCATATTACGGCCGGCAGGGGAATGCTCTTATATGAACTTTTAGGCCTTTCAAAACTTGATTGTTCGATAGCACTCATTAAAAACGGTTTTTCAAAGAAAATGGGCAGAAAAGATATTATCAAGGTTGATGCTGATATAGAACTTAACCTTGATGTTATAGGTTATGTTGATCCCGGTGCAACCGTAAATATTATTAAAGACGGTGTTCTTATCGAAAAGAAGAGTATCTCAATGCCCGAAATACTTACAAACGTAATAAAATGTAAAAATCCCCGTTGTATTTCAAGTTGCGAGCAGGAACTTGATCATGTGTTTAAACTTGCTGATAAAGAAAACGGAATTTACCGTTGCATCTACTGTGAGACACAGGCTAAAAATTAACATATAGTTCTTAATTAAACATGCTTTGTGCCTTGACAAAAATCGCATTTTACAATATAATTTTAATGTGATTTTTGAGTTTCTTACGACTGACGGATAATTGTGGAAAAACCACAGTGGAGTAAGAAATTTTGGATTTTTGCCGACCGTCTGGGCACACTTATTTGCATTTGCGAATAACTGTGTCCTTTTTTATTTTTTAAGGAGATTTTAAATGAAAAAAGTTGGAATCGTAATGGGAAGCGACAGTGATCTTCCTATCATCAAAAAAGCAACGGATATGCTTAAAAGTCTTGATATTCCCTTTGAAGTGCACGTTTATTCTGCACATCGCACTCCCGTTGAGGCACGCGATTTTGCACTTAATGCACGCAAAAACGGATTTGGTGTAATTATTGCCGCGGCAGGTATGGCGGCTCATCTTGCAGGTGCCATTGCAGCAAATACCACACTTCCGGTAATTGGTATACCTTGTTCAAGTTCAAATCTTGACGGCATAGATGCGCTACTTGCAACCGTTCAGATGCCCACCGGAATTCCCGTTGCAACAGTTGCAATAAACGGCGGTGGTAATGCGGCACTTCTTGCGGCACAGATCATTGCAGTTGAAGATAAGGATTTGCAGGAAAAACTTGATAACAAGCGAGTTTCCGATGCACAAAAAGTATTGGAAAAAGATGCTGATATTGCTTCAAAACTTTAAAGGAGACATTTATGGGAGGCTTTTTTGGCGCAGTATGTAAGCGCGATGCTATTTCTGATGTGTTTTTCGGAACGGACTATCATTCTCATTTAGGAACACGTCGCGGCGGTATGGCCGCTTGGGATAGCGAAATTGGTTTACAGAGAGAAATACATAATATACAAAACTCACCCTTCAGAACAAAATTTGAAGACGTTTTTGACGAAATGAAAGGCACGGCTGCTATTGGATGTATCAGCGATACCGATCCGCAACCGCTTTTATTCCGTTCAAGCCTTGGTGCATATGCAATAACCATGGTGGGCGCAATCAATAATTCTGATGAGTTAATTGAAAAATATCTGTCAGACGGTGATCAGTTCAGCGCCATGACGGGCGGCAAAGTAAACACAGTTGAACTTTTTGCCGCATTAATGAATAAAAAAGATAATTTTGCAGATGGTATCCGCTTTGCACAAAAGTCCATTGAGGGCTCGGCAACAGTTCTTGTTCTTACAGATAAGGGAACAATAATTGCCGCCCGCGATTTTTACGGCAGAACACCTTGCATCATTGGTAAAAACAGAAACGGCTATGCTGTTGCCTTTGAATCATTTGCATATAAAAAACTTGATTATACCGATGTAAAAGAACTTGGACCCGGTGAGGTTGTTGAGCTAACCGCCAGCGAAATGATCCCCTTGTTGCCTGCACAGAAGGAAATGAAAATATGTGCATTCCTTTGGTCATATTACGGTTATTCAACTTCAAATTATGAGGGTGTAAACGTTGAAGTTATGCGTTGTAAAAACGGTGAGATAATGGCTGAAAATGATATGGCGTCAGGCAGAACCGAGGGTATTGATTATATAGGCGGTGTACCTGATTCGGGAACACCTCACGCAATAGGTTATGCAAATAAAAGCAGAATACCCTTTGCGCGTCCCTTTATTAAATACACGCCAACGTGGCCAAGAAGCTTTATGCCACAGAATCAGGCACAGCGAAACCGTGTGGCAAAAATGAAAATGATACCCGTTCACGAGTTTATTCAAGGCAAAAGCCTTTTGTTTGTTGATGATTCTATCGTCCGCGGAACGCAGTTAAAAGAAACAGTTGACTTCCTTTATGATAACGGTGCAAAAGAAGTACATATACGTTCAGCGTGTCCGCCAATCATTTACGGATGTAAATACTTAAATTTCTCAAGATCTTCAAATCAGATGGAACTTATCGCCAGAAGAACGGTTATGGAACTTGAAGGCGAGGAAGGCTTTAAACATCTTGAAGAATATTCCGATTCAAAAACGGAACGCGGAAAGAAACTCCGCGATGCTATATGCGAAAAACTTCACTTCACATCACTTGAATTTCAATCCCTTGAGGGAATTATCAAGGCAATAGGCATTGAACCTTGTAAACTTTGCACCTATTGCTGGAACGGAAAGGAATAAATAAAATGATGAAATCTAAATCAGATAGTTATGCAGCAGCAGGTGTTGATATTACTGCAGGTTACAAGTCAGTTGAACTTATGAAAGAGCACATTAAAAGAACCCGTAATGCAGGTTGTCTTGATGACGTTGGCGGTTTCGGCGGATGCTTTGGTCTTCCCGCAGGATACGAAGAGCCCGTTCTTGTAAGCGGAACTGACGGTTGCGGAACAAAGGTTAAACTTGCTATTTTAATGGATAAGCACGATACCATCGGTATTGACGCAGTTGCAATGTGCGTAAACGATATTATCTGTTGCGGTGCAAAACCCCTTTTCTTCCTTGATTATATTGCTTGCGGAAAGAACTATCCTGAAAAGATCGCTTCCATTGTAAGCGGTGTTTGCGAAGGTTGTGTTCAGTCAGGTGCGGCACTTATCGGTGGCGAAACGGCAGAACATCCCGGCATGATGCCAATAGAAGACTATGACCTTGCTGGTTTTGCAGTAGGTATTGTTGATAAAAAGAAGATTTTAGATAACAACAAGGTTTCTTCAGGCGATACTGTTATTGCACTTGCATCTTCAGGTGTTCATTCCAACGGATTCTCACTTGTACGCAAAGTTTTTGATATCGGTAACTGCGATCTTGGTGCTTATAAAGAGGAACTTAAAGGAAAAACTTTGGGAGAAACACTTCTTACTCCCACAAAGATTTATGTAAAGAGCGTGCTTGCACTTTTAGAGCAGGTTGAAGTTCATGCAATTTCCCACATTACAGGCGGTGGCTTCTATGAGAATATTCCAAGAAGTTTGCCTGACGGATATTCTGTAAAAGTTGATAAATCTGCACTTAAAATTCTTCCTATTTTTGATCTTATCCAAAAGGTTGGCGGAATTTCCGAGCACGATATGTTCAACACCTTTAATATGGGCGTTGGTATGAGCATCGTTGTTAAAAATGATGAAGCCGATAAGGCTCTTGAAATCTTAAAGGCTAACGGCGAAGATGCTTATATCATCGGTACTGTTATAGAAAGTGATGAGGGTGTTATCATTGAATAATTATAAAAAAGTTGTTGTTCTTGCTTCAGGCGGGGGAACCAATCTTCAGGCACTTATAGATGCTGAAAAGAGGGGAGAGTTAGGCTCGGGAAAAATAACTTGTGTTATTGCTTCCAAGGCTGATGCTTATGCACTTGTCCGCGCTGAGGAGAACGGCATAAAAACACGAACTCTTATAAGGAAAGATTATACTGACGTTGATAAATACAGTGAAGATATGCTTAAACTTCTTCTTGAAGAAGAGGCAGACGTTATCGTTTATGCAGGATTTATGACCATTCTCGGTTCGGCAGTGTGCGATGCTTTCCCAAATAAAATGGTAAACGTGCATCCTGCATTGATTCCGTCATTCTGCGGAAAAGGTTTCTACGGCCTTCATGTTCACGAAGAAGCACTTAAAAAAGGCGTTAAAGTTTCAGGCGCAACAGTTCATTTTGTTACCGCTGAATGTGACGGTGGACCGATCATTCTTCAAAAAGCCGTTGAGGTTATGGATGATGATACTCCCGAAACGCTTCAAAGGCGCATAATGGAGCAGGCTGAATGGAAAATTCTTCCCAAAGCCGTTCAACTTTT
>JAZULU010000048.1:0-5166 GCA_045603265.1 Clostridia bacterium | reverse complement strand
AGGGTGCTATGTTTGTAAGGGTTTGTCAGTGCTCTGAAAGGAGACGTTTTAAAACGTCTCCTTTTTTTAATGTATCATTTTATCACTGTGAGAAAGTACTATTAGGATCAGCCATTCCGATAAAGAGAATGCAAGCCATTAAAAGGGCACCGATTGCAAAACTTATTGCAAGGCACATGCCGTAAACGTTGGGACTTTCATGCTCACGCTTTTTAATGTAGGTGTAGATGTAAGTTCCGATAAAAGTCAATGCGCTCATAACAAGGCTTGTAACCGCCCATGCTTTAAAAGAAATTGCATCACCGCCCACCTGATTGGAAGCGATCGCCACGTTTATTGCTAAGCAAATAGGTGTAACTGCGGAAAACAATCCAAAGTTAAGCCCTAAAACAATATTGCCAACTATAAGAAGAACTTTTTTAAGCATTTTCAAAAATTCCTTTCATTATAAAGTTTCGATATTTTCCGTAACTTCGGTATTTTCTACAACTTCGGTATTTTCCGTAACTTCTTCTAAATTCTCTTTTTCTTCCTCGTGAGGTGCAGTAGCAACTGCAACAACCTTAACGCCATCCTTAATACGCATTACGCGCACGCCCTTGGTTGCCCTGCCCATTGAACGGATCTGGCTAACCTCAGTACGGATGATAGTACCGTCAGAAGTAATAAGCATAATATCTTCTTCACCGGTAACTGAAGCCATATCAACGATATTGCCCGTTTCTTCGGTAAGATTATGGGTAATAATACCCTTGCAATTTCTGCCCGTTACACGATATTCGCTAACTTCGGTACGCTTGCCGAAGCCGTTCTCGGTAATGGTAAGAATTTCGGAGTCACCCGAAAGCACCGCCATATTAACAACAAAGTCATTTACCTGGAGGTTGATGGCGATAACACCCATAGTTGCACGGCTCATGGGACGAACAAGTTTTTCTTCAAAGCGGATAGCCTTACCAAGGCTTGTAGCAAGCAAGATGTCACTTTCGCCGTTTGAAAGTTCAACGTTTACAAGTTCATCGCCGTCGCGGAGAACGATTGCAATAAGACCGTTCTTGCGGATGTTATATTCAGAAAGAGCCGTCTTTTTAATATAACCGTCACGGGTTGCCATAACAAGATTCATGTTCTCTCTTGCTTCGTCGCCCTCAGGAAGAGTAATTACCGTAGTAACCTTTTCACCGCCGTCAAGATTCAAGAGGTTTACTATTGCACTGCCCTTTGCAGTTCTGCCTGCTTCGGGGATCTGATAGCACCTTAACTGGAACACACGGCCCCGTGTTGTAAAGAACAGAATGTCAGTATGTGTATTTGCAACAAGCACGCGCTCAACAAAGTCCTCATCGCGGGTAGTAATGCCCGTAATGCCCTTGCCGCCGCGATTCTGTGCGCGGTAAGTATCGGCAGGAACGCGCTTAATGTAGCCAAAGTGAGTCATGGTAACGACCATGTCTTCCTGCTGAATAAGTGATTCATAGTCAATTTCATCAGATGAAGCGGTGATCTCAGTTCTTCTGTCATCGCCGTACTTATCCTTAATAACTAAAAGTTCTTCCTTAATAATATCAAGAACCATCTGGGGATCTGCTAAAATTGAACGGTAATAAGCAATGTTTTCCTGAAGTTCGTTAAATTCTTCCTGAAGTTTCTCTCTTTCAAGTCCCGTCAAGCGCTGAAGACGCATATCAAGGATACTCTTTGCCTGTTCTAAGGAGAACTGGAGTTCTTCCATAAGTCTGTTTCTTGCAATTTCCGTTGTCTGGCTTGAGCGGATAAGTGCGATAACAGTATCAATAATGTCAAGTGCACGAAGAAAACCTTCAACAAGGTGTGCACGGGCTAAAGCCTTATCAAGATCATATTTAGTTCTTCTTGTAACAACTTCCTTCTGATGCTCAAGATAATAATAGAGCATCTCCTTTAAGTTAAGCACGCGAGGCTCACCGTCAACAAGAGCAAGCATGATCGCGCCAAAACTATCCTGAAGTTGTGTATGCTTATAAAGGAAGTTAAGAATAACCTGAGGATTAACATCCTTTTTAAGTTCAAGAACGATTCGCATACCCTCTTTATTGGATTCATCGCGAAGATCGGAAAGACCTTCAAACTGCTTGTCCTTATAAAGTTCGGCAATACGCTCAATAAGTTTTGCCTTGTTTACCTGATAGGGAATCTCGGTAATAACGATTCTCTGGCGGTCAGCAGTCATCTGCTCGATCTCGTGCTTTGCACGGATAACGATTCTTCCGCGGCCGGTAAGATAAGTGTCACGGATTCCCGAAATGCCCATGATCTGCGCTGCCGTTGGGAAATCGGGACCCTTAATATGTTCCATAAGTTCTTCAATGGAAATATCTGCGTTTTCAATTAATGCAACAACACCGTCAATAACTTCACAAAGGTTGTGGGGCGGAATGTTTGTTGCCATACCAACTGCAATACCGTCAGATCCGTTTACCATAAGGTTTGGAAAACGTGAGGGCAAAACACGGGGTTGCATTTCAGTTTCATCAAAGTTAGGATAGAAATCAACGGTTTCCTTATCAAGATCAGCCAAAAGTTCCCCTGCGATCTTTGAAAGTTTTGCTTCTGTATAACGTGAAGCAGCAGCAGGGTCGCCGTCAACAGTACCGAAGTTACCCTGACCGAAAGCCAAGGTATAACGGATTGAGAAAGGCTGTGCAAGACGAACAAGTGCATCGTAAATTGATGAGTCGCCGTGGGGATGGTATTTACCCATAACGTCACCAACGATACGGGCGCTTTTTCTTGTAGGCTTATCAAAAGTGTAGCCGTTTTCGTACATTGAATAAAGGATACGTCTGTGAACGGGCTTCAAACCGTCGCGAACATCAGGCAACGCACGGCTGATATTAACCGCCATAGCGTAGGAGATAAAGGATTTTTTAACTTCGGATTCAATGTCAATATCTATGATTCTGTTGTTATCTTCCATTTTTTATACCTCCTTAAATATCAAGTTCGTCGTCTGAAACAAGACGTGCGTTTTCTTCAATGAACTGGCGGCGAGGCTCAACCTCATCGCCCATAAGAATAGTGAAGATCTGATCTGCCGCAATGGCATCTTTCATTGTAACACGCTTTAAGATACGCGTTTCGGGATTCATTGTAGTTTCAAAAAGCTGTTCCGAACTCATTTCACCAAGACCTTTATAGCGTGCAACTTCATAGTTCTGCCTGTTAATAGAGTCAAGGAATTCGTTAAGTTCAGCATCGGAATAGCAGTAATGTACCTGCTTAGTACGGGTCATGGTAACTTTAAATAAAGGTGGCTGTGCCGCATAAACGTAACCGCCGGTGATAAGCTGAGGCATGTGGCGGAAGAAGAACGTTAAAAGAAGCGTTCTGATATGTGAACCGTCAACGTCAGCATCGGTCATACAGATAATTTTATGATATCTTAACTTGCTTTCATCAAACTCAACGTCAATGCCTGCGCCGAAAGCGGTGATCATTGAACGTATTTCGTTATTTTGAAGCATTTTATCAAGGCGTGTTTTTTCAACGTTAAGAATTTTTCCGCGAAGAGGCAGAATCGCCTGAGTTTTTCTATCACGGCCTTCCTTTGCTGATCCGCCTGCAGAGTCACCCTCAACGATAAAGATCTCGCATTTTGTTGGATCTTTTTCAGAACAGTCGGCTAACTTTCCGGGAAGTGAGAATGTATCAAGGCTTGACTTTCTTCTTGTTAATTCCCTTGCCTTTCTTGCTGCTTCACGGGCGCGGGATGCCATAAGGCACTTGTCAATAATGCCCTTTGCAACCTGGGGGTTTTCTTCCAAAAACGCTTCCAACTTTTCAGAAACGATGTTTTCTGTTATGGGGCGAATTTCGGAGTTACCGAGCTTAGTCTTCGTCTGACCTTCAAACTGAGGCTCCTCAAGTTTAACCGAAACGATGGCGGTAAGACCTTCGCGCACGTCCTCACCTGAAAGATTCTGTTCGCTTTCCTTTAAAAGTTTATACTTTCTTGCATACTCGTTTATAACCTTGGTTAAAGCGTTTCTGAAACCCGTTAAATGAGTTCCGCCCTCATGGGTCTGAATATTGTTTGCGAAAGTGTACACAGTTTCGTTGTAGCCGTCATTATACTGCATTGCAACTTCAACGGTGCTTGTACCCTTTACGCCTTCAAAATACAAAGGTTTTTCCAAAAGCAGAACTTTGTTTTTGTTCAAATACTCAACAAACTCAATGATACCGCCTTCATAGTGGAAACTCTCTATTGCCTTATGTTCTTCGCGCTTATCCTCAATGGTAATGCGGATGCCCTTATTTAAGAAAGCAAGTTCCCTTAAACGTTTTTTAAGGTTGTCAAAATCAAAGACGGTAGTTTCAAAAACTTCGGGATCGGGCCAGAACTGAACGCAAGTACCCGTTTCCTCAGTTTCGCCTACAACTTTAAGTGAGTCAACTGCGTCACCGCGCTTATAGTGCTGTTCATGGATTTTGCCCTGTCTTCTTACTTCAACGTGAAGATCGGTTGCAAGAGCGTTTACTACCGAAAGACCAACACCGTGCAGACCGCCTGATACTTTGTATCCGCCGCCGCCAAACTTACCGCCTGCGTGAAGCACGGTAAGTGCAACCTCAACAGCAGGTTTTTGATATTTTTCATGAATGTCAACGGGAATTCCTCGTCCGTTATCGCGCACCGAGCATGAGCCATCCTCATGAATGGTTACGGTAATGGTGTTACAGAAGCCTGCAAGAGCCTCGTCAATGGAGTTGTCAACAAGTTCCTGCACCAGGTGATGAAGACCGCGCTCATCAGTTGAGCCGATGTACATACCGGGACGTCTTCTAACTGCTTCAAGTCCCTCAAGCACCTGAATCTGCGACGCGTTATAGTTGTTTTCCGTCATAGTAAATTTCCTTTCTTAGGCGGATGAAAATGACTTTTCACCCTTTTATTATATATAATAATATATTTATATATATAATACCATAAATTTTTGCCTGTGTAAACTGTTTTTTTCAGATTTTACGGGACTTTTTCGCACTTTTCCCGCCTCTCCGCCGATACACAAAACAAACACTTTTCCGGTTTGTCGAACCATGCCCATTTTTAACGATTTTTTATATACCTTTCCACTTTCTCAAACTATGAACAAATTAGTGCGATCCCCTATATTGCGTTATTTT
>JAZULU010000047.1:0-7162 GCA_045603265.1 Clostridia bacterium | reverse complement strand
GAATACCGAGCGTATTTCAAGCGACAAGAGTCGTTTTATGCGCAAAAGCAGTCCTATTGGGCGTTATGGGTTCGATTCCCTTCGGCTATACCTTGTTTTCCCCCGTCAATAGGAATAAAATTTATGTATATTACAACTTAAAATATTTATTGCAATTTAAAAGCAACTATCGTATAATGCTACTGTACACGGAGGTATTTTTATGAAACTTGAAAATGTGTCAAATAAAATTTTAACCATAAAAATTTACTCTGTAAAAAAGAGGACAAAAAATTGTCCTCTCTTCCATTAATAATCAGAATCACGTTTCATATCTTCGATAGCATCGTTAATTTTATTGCTGATGCTATCAATCCTGTGCTGTACATTTATATTATGCAAAGCCTGTGCATTTTTCATATCACTTATTGCCAAATCATGTTGGAATTGAAGCGACGCAATCCCGCCACGAATTTTTTTATTAATTTCCTCATTACGTTTTTTTTGATTTTCTTCGGCAATAAATAAGTTCAATGCTTCCTTAATAGAATCTGCCCTGCCACGTTGGAAATACGATATAAGCGTTTTTAAAGTATACTCATTTTTATCTTCGTAAGCAAGACCGGGAATATTTTTAAAAATCTTGACTTTTTCTATTATTTCAGCACTAATTACTGCAATTTCTTTACGCAAACTAAGTATTGCTTCCGATTTTTCTTTTTCAAGTTCCTCAGTTTTTCTGGCTATTTCAACCTCAGCAACTGCTTTGGCATCCAAATAATCCTGATAATCTTTTTTATCTGCCAATTCTGCTTTGTGTAAAATACTTTTTTCTTTCTTTTTTAGGCAAGCCATTGCAATAGGATTAATAATCCAATAAAGAATATTAGAAGCAACAAGAATAGCCGCACTTGTAAGAAAAAGGTTACGATACATAATGGCATCTTCACTGCCGCCTAACGAAAGAAACAATCCAATAAGCACGTGTGCAACCGCCGCAAGATAATGCCCAAAAGCGGGCACCAATGCCAAAATAAGCGGTGCAAAGAAAATCGCAGTAAATATAATCATATCAAAAAAGCCTTCATTACCTGATGTGGCACGCATAAAGAAGCAAACAATTCCATATATGACTATGGGAATCAACGTTGCAATATGAATCATAAACTTAGTGCCTTCTTTATCATTTTTTAAATCTTTCAAAGCTTTCTCAGCATGATTTGCAGGAACATACTTAGGATACCCATCTATTTTGCGTTCTTTCCATTTTTCAATTTTTTTGGTAAGTTTGCTTTTCTTATCAGTAAGGCTATTAATCCTGCTAAGTGTATCGTACATTTCATTTAAATTTTTAAATTCTTCTTCCCTTGTTGGCATAACACTATCTCCAATCATTTTATTAAAAACTACTTATAAAAAGTATACCATAGCACATATTCATTGTCAAGTTTTCCCCTTTCTTCATAGATACTTAACATATTCACTTGCAAAAAAATATCTTTTATATATCAAAAAAGGAGGTTATATCATGAAAGTTAAAAAGAACAACGTTACGGTTTCAGACGAAAAGGCAATAAAGCTTCTTGAATATTTTCTGCCCGAAGCAACGTATGTTTTAAGCGACAATGCAATTATCACGCTTGTTCAGGGTAATTTTGAAAGCGAAGAATTTGTACTTGATATAAATGAAAAAATCACGGTAAGATACGGTGATTATCTTTCCTTGAGAAATGCCCTTGCAACACTTTCCACTTTGGCAAGGGTAAAGGATAACGCGCTTTTCTTTGAAGCCTGTACCCTTTCTCAAAAGCCTGATTGCTCTTACAGAAGTGTTATGCTTGACCTTGCCCGAGGCATCCGCGACTTTGGTGAATTAAAGAATCACGTTATTTTAATTGCAAAAGCAAAATTAAATCATCTGCACCTTCATTTGTTTGACAGTGAGGGCATCTGCTTCAGGGCGGAAAGTTTTCCTGAAGAATCGTATCTTGAAAATGCTTATACCGTTGAGCAGATGAAAGAGCTTAATTCTCTTGCGAAACTTTTAGCATTAGAGATTGTACCTGAAATTGATATGCCCGCCCATTCCTCAAAAATAATCCAGTCGCTTCCCGATTTTCTGTGCAAGGTGGATTCTCCCAGTGCGTGGACGGTTTGCGCAGGTTCGGAAAAAGTATATGAGTTTTACGATTCCGTTATTAAGGAAGTAACCTCAATTTTTGAAGGAAAATACTTTCATATGGGCGGCGACGAGCTTGAATTTGCCGACAGACCCGAACGCAATCTTCTGTGCAAATGGGATGAGTGTCCCACCTGCAACGCCCTAATGAAAAGGGAAGGCTTGAAGGACAGGCAAGAGCTTTACTATTACTTTGTAAACAGAATATATTCCATAGTAAAAAAATATGACCGACAGATGATGATGTGGTCGGATCAGATTGATTGTGCCCGTCCCTGCCCCATTCCCAAGGACGTAATAATGCACTTCTGGCGCATTGCCATGAAGGACAGAGGTCCTTACGAAAACTGTTCAATGAACGGTCAGTTAAAAATGGGATACACACTTATAAACTCATACTATCCTGAAACGTATTTTGACTTTGACCATTATATGAACTCATCCTCGTTAAGCAAATTTGACTGGCGTGCTAACCCTGAAAACGATTTTCCTGAAAAAATTATGGGTAGCGAAATCTGCGCATGGGAATATGGCAACAAGAAATACGAACATTATAATACGTCCCTGCCCTTTGCCGTTTTTCTGTTTGGTGATAAGTTATGGTCAGGCAAAGAATTAAATTATACAGATGATTATAAACGTTTTATCACCCGTTGCGTTTTAGGTGCGTCAACGCCCGAGGGTCTTGACCTTTCGCTTATATATTGTGATATTCTTCCGCCAAGACTTTTTGCTCAAGGTGCTTTTGATTATTCAAAAATAACCACCCCCATTTCTAAACTTAAAGAAATAAAAAGCACGTTAGAAAATTTAAACAGCCCTTTTGCAACATATTATATAGACGCACTAAATACAGTACTACAACATGTTGTGTGTTAAAAAAAGTTATCCACAATTTGAAAAAAATTTTTTAAGAAAATTGTTTTTTTTCTGTTGATATTTTTTTATTTTTATGTTATCATAATCGCACCCGCAAAAAATCAGGAAGGAGGAATTTTAATGGATGCCGATAAACTTTTTAAGGAAATCTGTGCGATAATCGAACGTTCGCCCCAGGAGATCCAGCCCGTATCATATACAACTTTCATTAAAACACTCCGTCCTTTGACTTTTAAGGATAATACTTTATATCTTGTATGCTTCTCCGATATGCAAAGGCGCGTTTTGATGACCGTTACCATGATGCACGCATTTATGGTTTCGGCACTTAATATTGTAATCGATTCGCCCGGTGCAGATATCGTTTTAGTGCTTGATTCTGAGGCGGCATCTATTATGGATACTACGTTGCCTGCCAACAACTCCATTCCCCATCCAATGCTTAACGAGCGTTATACCTTTGATAACTTCGTTATAGGGCCGGGAAATCAGTTTGCCCATGCAGCGGCATTAAGCGTTGCTTTAGCACCTGCCGCAATCAACAATCCCTTATTTATATACGGCGGTGTTGGTTTAGGTAAAACTCATCTTATGCACGCGATCGGCAACTACATATTGGAAAACAATCCCGAAACGAAAGTTCTTTATATTACCTGCGAAAAATATACCAATGAGTTTATACGTTCCCTTTCCAAGCACCAAATAGATGCTTTCAGGGACAAGTACCGCGAAAATGTTGACGTTTTAATGATTGATGACGTTCAGTTTTTATCAGGTAAGGACTCAACGCAGGAGGAAATCTTCCATAATATAAATGATCTGTTCTCATCAAACAAGCAGATAATACTTTCAAGCGACCGTCCGCCCAAGAGCATACAAACTCTTTCCGACAGGCTTTGCTCACGTTTTGAAGGCGGTCTTTTGGTGGATATAACTCCCCCCGACCTTGAAACACGCGCCGCAATCCTGCGTAAAAAAGCGGAAATGGAAAAAGTGGATATTGATGACAGTATCCTATTGCACATTGCCGAAAAGGCAAGTGACAACGTCCGTGAACTTGAAGGTGCATTAAAACGTGTGCTTGTGTTTGCTTCAACGACCGGCTCGCCCATAACACTTGAACTTGTTTCCAAGGTTTTGCGCGATTATAATGCGGAAGTTCAAAAACATTGCACACCTGAAATGATAATCTCAACGGTGGCGGAGTATTACGATCTTACCCCCGAAGACATTATCGGTCCTAAACGCGATAAATCCATCGTTCATCCAAGGCATGTGGCATACTACCTCTGCCGTGAACTTACCGATCTTTCCAACAAACGAATCGGTGATGAATTTAACGGTCGCGATCATGCAACGATCATAAACGGCATCGGCAAAATACGCGCCGCCATCAAAACAGATGATGACGTTAAAAACCAGGTTGAAGACATTACTATGCGCTTAAAAGGCGAATAAAGGAATGATTTTTATGTTTAACGGAACTTTTTTAGGAAACCTTATGGGTTTCCTTTATTTTACCGTATTTATTTTAGGCGGTATAACAATTTCACAACACTTTTTGAAAAACCTATCCTTTTTAACAAGGATATGGCTTGGCTGTGTTTTAGGCACGGTGCTTCTTATGTGGTTGCCTATAGCCTTTGCCTTTATATTCGGGTTTAATATTCTTTCCCATGTGCTTGCGCTTATAGTTCTTTTTGTGTTAAGCGTTTTAAGCGTTTTCTTTGGAAAGAAAACAAAGAGTCTTTCCCTTGACATTGATTTTTCTAAAGAAGATCTTTTTGCCCTTATCCCCGTTGTTATAATGACTGTTTTCTACGGAATCGTTCAGGCAAGCCACATTATGCAGCCTACAGAATCAGGTGCAATGGTTTTCGGTCAATCAACTTATGCTGACGTTCATATTCACTTAAGTTTTATTACCGGACCTATCGCCCAAGGCACAGTTCCCTTTAACTACAACATTGCCCCTCACGTTCAGGCATCCTATCCCTTTTTAAGTGATACGGTTTCTTCATCCATTTATATTTGGGGTGCATCTTTAAGATGGTCTTATATCGTGCCCACCATAATGGGTGCATTTAACGTTTACTTAGGCGCAATGCTTTTCTTCAAGATGTGGCTTAAAAAGTTGTCAAAGGCAATAGTTGCATGGGTGCTTTTCGCCTTTAACGGCGGATTCGGCTTTATGTACTTCTTTGATAATCTTAAATATAACGGCGATAACTTTACCAGAATCTTTGAAAAACTCTATGAAACACCTACCAACCTTGACGGTAACATGATCCGCTGGGTAAACACCTTCTGCGATATGATGATCCCCCAAAGAGCAACTCTTTTCGGCTGGATGATGCTTTTTGCGGTGTTATATCTCCTCTATCGCGCCGTTTTCTTAAAGGAAGAAAAAATGTTTATTCCTGCAGGTATTTTGGCAGGTCTTACGCCGTTAATAAGTACGCACATCTTCCTTGCATTAGGTCTTATTTCCGCAACGTGGATGATATCAAGATTATACGTTAATCTTAAGTATAAGCCCCTATATGCAGGCTTAATCGCATTGGGAATATTTGTTTTAGGCATTGTTCTTTTCTATAACGTTTATGTAAACAACGATGATATTTTCAATTTAAAAGAAGTTTTTAAAAATCCATATCTTTCCTACTACGATATTGCAGGCTTTACGGTGCTTCTTGCCTGCGGCGGAATTTTGGCACTTTGCTATTTAGTCCTTATCGTCTTAAATCTCTTGGAAGGCAAGTTCTTTGAACTTTTAAAAACGTGGGGTCTTTTCTTGGGAATAGTCCTTGTGCTTGCACTTCCCCAACTCATTAAGTTTACTTTCAGCCAAACATCCGGCGAAGGCTTCCTGACACCTCACTTTAACTGGATAAACACAAAGGACACTTATTTCTGGTTCTATGTTAAAAACGTAGGCGTGCCTGCACTTTTGATCATTCCCGCTATTTTAAGCACGTCAAAAAGAAATATGTCAATAGTTGCACCGGTTGCAACACTTATGCTTCTTGCCGAAACCCTTTCACTTCAGCCTAACGTCTACGATAATAATAAGATCATCTATCCTGCTTTCTTCCTTGCAATCGGCGTTGTTGCCGACTTTATGGTAAACGTTTTTGAAAAACTTAAAGGTTTCAAGGGCAGATACGTTTTAGCCGTAGGAGTTATGATCGCCTGCACACTTTCAGGTGCCCTTTCCATGGGCAGAGAGTACGTTGCCGACGAGTATGAAATGTTCTCTTCCCCCCATATTCAGGCGGCGGAATGGATCGATGAAAATACCGAAAATGATGACGTCTTCTTAACCGAGGACCGTTTCAACAACACAGTTACAGGCTTAACGGGCAGAAGCGTTGTCTGTGGCGGAGGCTGGTTCTTCTCAACCCACGGTCTTCCGGGGTATGACGCTCTTCAAGCAGAAGTGACCCAAATGTATACTACGCCCCTTTCAAGCCAATCGCTTTTTGAAAAACACAGCGTAGATTACATTATGGTAAGCGACTACGAAAAAAGCAAATATTTTGGTCAAATCGATTACGAAGGAATTTTATCTATCTCCACCCTTGTCTACGATAACGGCACAGTTCAACTTTATAAATTGAAATAAAATAAACGGGACGAATTATCGTCCCGTTATTTTCTATCAAAAAACACTTTGCGCAAGGCAAAATATATAAGCACAAACCTCAGAGGCTGATAAAACTTGCAATACTGTAACATATAAAGTATTGTTTTTTGCGGCAACATGCGCGGTGCAAAAAACACTTTGCGCAAGGCAAGATACACAAGCACAAACTTCAGAGGCTGATAAAACTTGCAATACTGTAACATATAAAGTATTGTTTTTTGCGGCGACATGCGCGGTGCAAAATACACTTTGCGCAAGGCAAGTCGCCTGAATAGGCACGCAGCCGCGCGTAACTCAAAAAATATATAAGGGCGAACTAATCAGTTCGCCCGTTATGTTTTTTGAAAGGTGAAAACCTTGTTTTCACCGCTTAAAATGGATCAAAAGGCAAACTCACATTCCCCCCCGGAGTCGCCGTAGGTTTAGCAGTTGGTGTTGGTGTAGGAATAGGCGTGGGCGTGGGGGTAGGTTTAGGTGTT
>JAZULU010000046.1:0-7683 GCA_045603265.1 Clostridia bacterium | reverse complement strand
CACCCGCCATGCGGGTGGATATTTACTAATATGCTCTTATTTCAAAAACAGTACTCTCTTCGCCATAGGTTGATAATATTTCTACTATAACACTATCGCATTCTGTTTCTTCAAACTTCACAACAGAAAGCCTTTCAGATACATTTTCCTCCTTTTGTGTAAATACTGTTTCTCCTTTATTTTTCAGGATTATGCGGTAGTCCTTTACAAGCACTTTGGGTAAGCCTCTTTTTTGTTGGGCCTGCCTTAAAGGTGCCATTGTTATCCGTATCGGTGTTTTAAAATCAGTATCAAAGGTAAGGCGTAACTCTTTTATTTTTACAGGAACATTCCATGAAAGCATAATGCTGTCGCCCGAAGAACACCGCCAACCATTCCATTCATTTTCAAAGGGACGGGAAATGCCGTTAATGACTGTATTGGCGTCATTGTTATTAGAGCTTGAAACAGATGCCTTTAGTGCAAGATCAAGGGCATCATGATTTTTTATCCAAGGAACAAACACATCCTCCTTTAAAAGAGTCTGCTGAAACTCATCCATATGCTCAAGAAGTTTGCGAGGCAGTATATTCTTTTTACTGCAAAGTGCTGCCGCAACCCCCACCGACTGTCCTAAAAGAGCACATGTGCCGATAATTCGCGTGCTTGCAAGACCTAATCGCGTTGCAGAAATATTTCTGCCTGCCATAAATAAATTAGATATGTTTTTTGAATATAAACAACGGTAAGGTATAGTATATGTGCCCGGAACAGCCCATGTGTTGCTTGGCAAAATGTCCTTATCAAGTACACCGTGTGGTGCATGAATATCCACACTCCAACCACCGTAACAAGCCGCATCAAAAAAGTTTCTTGCTGCCCATATATCACATTCGTTAAGAATATAATCACCTTTAAGTCTTCGGCTTTCGCGCATGCCGGGTAATGCTCCTACCCATTCAAGATCAAAGTTTTCTGCACCGTGCTCGCCACCGTTTTTGATGTGGTCCCAGACACCGTAAAGCCACGCATATAGTTCTTGGCGAATGTTCTCAAATTCGTCAATTATATTCTCCTCACCCGAGAGTTCTATCCACCAATATCCGTAATCAACGCCTGCCGAACTCATTGTTGAAATGCGTTTGTACTCCTCCGGATCTTCAGCGGAAGAAAAATCCGGAATCTTTTTTGAATGTATTCTCAGTTTAAGATCATCCTCTGTAAGTTTTTTTGCAAAAGCAGGTGCTTCAAACTTAACAGGCTCGCCTCTGTCCACTGCCCTGAACAAAATTGTATTGCCCATACAAAAATTATTCGTATTTTCGGGAGCATGCGGCTCTGAAAACATCTCCTTTGTTTCGCTGCCTATCATATACTCTGCTCCTGCAAAATATCCTAAAGTTCCATTACCCGTACAGTCGGCAAAATATTTTGCAGAAAAAACATACTTTGTTTCGGTGGTTTCCTGATAAGCCAGAATTTCTTTTATACCGTCATTTTCGCTGATCGCATCATACATCACCGTATCTAAAAACAAATCAAGATTCTCTTGAAATCTAACCTTTTCATACAAAACGCTATCCCAGACAGAATAACTAAAAAAAGGATTGCGCCGCTTGTTTTCAAGCATGATCTCCCTTAATATTCCCCCCTCCTCAAGTTCAGGCTTTGTAGAACCGTCACTTGCAGAGGAAATATGTATTCTTATCTCACTTGAAGCATTTCCGCCAAGAACCGACCTTGAATGCACAAGCGCTGTTTTTATTCCGTTTCTTGCAGCTGCTATTGCCGCACATATGCCACTCATACCGCCGCCCACAACTACAAACTCATAACTTAATGTTTTTTGCTTTCTTCGCATCTTTTTCACTCCTTTCTTTTATTTTAATAAATAATACAGATATTTTTCAACCACTTGTCGTTGCAATTTCTCCACTTTTATGATATAATTTAGATAGGTGATGTTAAATGATATTGTACAACTTAAAAAATCATGACGGTGTGTGGCTTGTCACTTACAAAAAGAAAACCATCAATGCAGATTTTAAGGATACACTTCACAACTATGATGAGTGCAAAATAGTAAGAGTAAAAAAAGGAAGTGGCATATGGCAGATAAACAACCAAGACGTGCCCTTTGAAGAAAACGATATTTTTGTTTTTTCACGCCTTGATTTCAGGAACATCAAGCCTTCACCCAATACCATTGACATTGAACAGGTGAATTTTCTGCCAAGTTCTTTAGGCTCCTTTGGTGGTTGCACCGATATTTTCTTTTTAAGAAACACAAAATTCACAAACAAACTTTCTGACGAAACCGCAAAAGAAGATATTAACTATCTTTTCAAAAAGCTTCAAGATTACGCCAAAGAAAAGGATACTGTGTTCAAAGACGAAATAATATTATGTACAATAATAAATATGGCACTTTGTGTAGCGCGTTCCTTTTTAACAGAAAAAAAGCCGTCTTCTTTTAAAGGTGATCCCTTTACAACCGCTGCTATGAAATATGCCTCCGAAAATTTAGGAAGCGATCTGACTCTCACTTCTGCTGCCGCACATTTTGGATTTTCGCCCACATATTTTTCTCAAAAATTTAAAAAGAGTGCAGGAATATCCTTCAGCGATTATGTTGCAACACGTCGCATAAACAATATTATTTTGGAACTTAATAAAACCAACAGTAATATTATTGATATTGCTTTCAAAAACGGTTTTCGTTCAAGTTCAGGTTTTTATAAGACCTTTTTGCGCATAACAGGCACTTCGCCCAAAAGTTTTAAAACCCATTGAAAAGTGGAGATTTTCTCTATTTTCTGACATTGACAATGCTTTATATTGAAATATAATAGCATTGACAAGGAGTTGATTTTATGAAAATAGTCAAAGATCTAAAAAGTTTTACCCGCTACGGAAGCGACAGATACAAAATGGTCAAGGAATATGGTTATGACGGTGTATCACTTGCTATGTGCGATACCACAAGAGAATGGTATACACTTCCCCTAAAGGAAAGTGATGCTTATCTCACAAGTGAAAGAAAAGCCGCTGAAAATGACGGTGTAACGTTCACGCACGGTCACGGTCCTTGGCGTGTGCCTTGGAATGACGTAACACCTGAGGGGCTTGAGGAAAAAATAGGTCACACAAAGCGTGCCATTCATAACACTGCGGTGTTTGGTGGAAAATACTGTGTTATTCACCCTTTTCTTCCTATGGATATAAACGAAATAAACGATCCGGAAAAAGCAAAGATCACCTACGATACAAACAGGCGTATTTTACTTGATGTCACCAACTTTGCAAAATCAGAAGGCGTTATTGTTTGTTTTGAAAACATGCCAATGCTGAATTTTTCTATGGCAAAGCCTGCAGATATAGTACGCATTGTTGAAGATATTAATGATCCATATCTTATGACATGCTTTGACACAGGACATGCCAATATTTATAGAGAGCTTAATATTGAAGATTCTATCCGTACAATGTCAAAGACCATGAGGGTAATACATGCTCACGATAATTTCTATAATATGGATATGCACTTGTTCCCCTATCACGGAAACACCGATTGGTCAGCATTCAGCCGCGCTTTGAAGGAAATCAATTATGACGGCATTCTTGAATTGGAAATCTCCGTAAAGCAAGATATGCCTGAACATTTATACGCCGCTTCAAATAAACTTTTAAAAGATACAATAGATTATATTGTAAGCATCGCTTATCAGGAAGATTAAAAGAATGAGGGTAAAGAAGCATCTTTACCCTCATTTTTTTTGATGTAAAGAACTCCCACATATCATAGACTCCTTTGTTTTATATATTAATATCATCTGCTTTAATATAAAATAATAGATATTATCACATAGTATATTAATTTAATCACAAAAAAAGAAGTAGTATTAAAACTACTTCTAATGCCAGAATATGTACCCAATTCCCATTAGTATATACAAGGGTCCAAAACAATACACCATAAACATTTCGGTATGAGGAATCTTTGTTTGGAAGCAATCGGTAACCGCAAGACACTCAAATAAATACGCGCCTGCACCGAAGAAATAACCCGTCGCCCTAAAAATATTAAAACTGTCATGACTAAAAAACGATATTATAAAAAGTATTACTGCAACAAACACAAAGAAATTGCGCAAGATAAGCAGAATATAATCTACTATCGGATGTAAACCGTGAGTTAATTCTTCCTTATCAAGAATGGTTGCATCAACAGTGTTTTTTACTTTTTTCAAAAAATCAGACATCTTTTAAACATTCCTCAATCCAATTACAAACTTTTTCATCAAACCACTGATCATATTCGTTTATAAGTATGTTTAATGCTACTTCATTGGTAGTTTTTGCTTCAACCAAAATAAGTTCAGCATTACCGCATTTGCTATGTTTGACTAATCCCAATTCTTCAAGACGTTCCTGCATTTTTATACTATTATAGAAAGGCCAGAATCCTTGGGGAATTCCGAATTTTTTAAGTTGATCTTTAAGAGATTCACGTCTTAATTCATCTTTCACCTGCGAAAGGAAGTGTTCAACCATTCTGCCTTCAACAACGTGCTTCATAGTATTGTAGTGCATATTTACACCTATAAAAACTATTTTAGCATTATTCTGATCCATCTTTACCCATGGTGAAGAATCAGCAAAGGCATATTCACCAAACGGACATACATGAGGTCCGTATCCGGAATGTTCAAAAGTCAATTCATAGGCTTTTTTCCCTCTTGCTGCAACAGAATGTGTTGGATGATTTGAACGGTAAACATACATTTGCTTTCTGAAAAATTCAGTAAGATAACCAACATCGCTGGGTTTATCCATGTACCAAGTTTTATAACTGTTTGAAAAATCAACACTGCAAAGAGTAGGTGCAACAAGTGTACCATCTTTCCCTATTACGGTTTCAAAAGCATCTATTACGCTTTGTGCGCCGTTTTCTACTGTTCCAAGACTTTTAAATGATGAATGGAAAAGACATATATCTCCTTCACACAAGCCTAAAGCCTTAAACGCATTAACAAGTTCTTGTTTTGTAACCATAATATTAAAGACCTAAAAGTTTTTCAGCATTTTTGTATGCGATTTTGTTAAAGGTGGTTTCACTTATTTTGCCTTGCTCTTTCCAAGAAATAAGAAGACTATCAAGTTTTACGGGCATATTTTCGCTCATCATATCCGTTCCAAAGAACAGTCTATCCTCAAACTCACTTAAAAATCTCGGACCATAATTGTGATCCCGATTGATAGCCCTAAAGCAAGTACCGTCAGAAAGATCACCCATAAGGTTTTCATATTTTCTAAAAAGTTTGGGAACAGTTCCCTCTTCTTCAATGGGGCCTTCATCAAACTTAAACACTTGTCCGCCCCACGGCTTCATAAAAGCCGCCCTTGCACCAACTGTTGAAAGACGTGCTATCTCGTGCCAGAACACGGGACCATGCCCAAATATTTTAAGATTTGGAAAAGCGAGAAGACAATATTCAAGTTTGGGAAGTCCCGGATCATCATACACGCCAAAATCTCCATGCCTTTGTGCAGAGCCATCATATACAACGGGTAATCCTACTGCTTCTGCGGCACGGAACAAATTTTGCATCATAGGATCGTCAAGATCCATTTTGGGCATTATTTCTCCTACGCCCTTGCAACCTACGTTTTTATAATGTTCAAGTACCCCTTCGATTCTTGCGAAAGCCGAGTTTGTCATAATTCTCGGATCGATATTACAATAAGGAATAAATCTATCCGAGTGATTTTCACAAATCTCCAAAACCTCCTCGTTAGATTGGGGCATATATATTTCAGGACTTACAACGGGCAAGAGCACCGCCATATCAACCTTCATTTTATCGTAGCGCCTTATTAACTCATCAGGTGTACAAAACGAATAAACCGGAGGTTTTCTTCTGTAACAATGGCTATGAATGTCAATAAACATGTTCATTCTCCTATAACTTTTTCAGTTAAAATATAGCATACTTTCTATACAAAGTCAACGGTAAATATAAGGCTTTTTTTGGTAAAAAAGAGGCTTTTACAGCCTCTTTAATAACTCTATTACTTTATTTTTCTCGAAACGGGCACGCAGGATCAGCTCTATCAAAGTTCCCATTTTGAGCATAACTCTGACACTTTGCCCCACCGTTACAACTAAGACTAAATTGACAGTTGATACATTCTTCTGGGATTTTTTTCTCCCTTAATTTTAAAAAAGTAGAATCATTAAAATATACGTCCGCCAGTTCGCTAAAAAAAATATTACCACAAATTATGGGTAGTCTGCGACATGGCATAATGTTGCCAAACTCATCAACAGTCAAAAGGCTCACACCTGCACTGCAAGAATAAACACTTCCCTTTGATCCGATAAATTGGAGGGCTCTGTCCATAGAAATCTGTGTTTTCGGAAATAACCTTTTTAAAATAAATCCACCTTGGGCTTTTTTAAGTTTTTTTAAATAATCAGGTAATTCTTTATCTGTTATCTTGAGAGTTTCAATATCCGCCCCATTCCCTATCGGCACAAGACGATCTGACCAAAGTTTTGTTACGCCAAATTCCCTGCATTTTTTTGCAACTTCAGGCAAGCAAGTATAATTATTCTTATTTGCCGTGAAACTTATGTACGTTCTGATATTATGTTTTTTTAGCATTTTGGCAACATTAAATACTCGTTCAAAATCATTCGGTGCTCTTAAAGCATCATGTATCTTTTTGTTTCCGTCAATACTTAACTGAACAAATGATACTTCTGTTTCTTTTAATATTGAAATAACTTTGTCATCAATAAACGAACCATTTGATAATATGCCATAAGTTATTTCAGTCTTTTTCTCTCCTAAATATTCCAAGATTTTCAGAATATCTTTGTGACAAAATGGCTCTCCACCAGTGATATTTATATGCCCTCGCTTTTTTATGCCAATTAAAGTGTTATACTGTTTTTTTAACTCAATAAACTGGTCAATTACTCTTTTTATGTCGGCAAAAGTAAGCGGCTCAACATCACCTTCAGTACGGTAACAATGCTTACAACGCAAATTACATCTACCAGTAATATGGAATTGTAATGTCAATCTGTTATGATTAATATAAAACAAGTGCCGTCACCTATTTCAATTAACCATTGTTGTTATTATTGTTATTGTTATTATTGTTGTTATTACTTGAACAACCGCCGCAAGCGAAACAATAACATCTACCGGATCCGACGTTTTTTCATCAATGCACCGTATACTATACCGTCAATAATCCATGCAACTATTGTCATAGGTCATAATAATAAACTTGCTACTGCTATAATTCCACATATAATCGAATATTTTGCTCTCCTTGCAGGAATGCTCCTTAATTTTATTCTATATTCATTCATCTGATATTTTTGAAACTCTGCTTGAATTAATGGAGTTAATATATCTTTTTCTGTCACAAAAAAGCCCCCTATCGTTTGTGTTGCTTTGCAATATACATTTTGATTGATTATATCACATTGCAAGTTTTATTGTCAATTTAATAATCATCCACGTGCATAGCACGTGGTTTTTATTTTTCGGGCATAGCCCTTATTCACTGGCTTAGCACAAATGTGCTCTTTTGTTGACCTGCCAGTCATGCATTGGTTACTTGCTACCCGTTAACGGGTCGCGTGGATCGAACAAACTCAACTGATCTGCCTCTCTATCCGCTTTT
>JAZULU010000045.1:0-1735 GCA_045603265.1 Clostridia bacterium | reverse complement strand
ATGTTTCACTTGCAAATGAAGGGAATGCTGATAGAATAAAGGCTTTAATGAAAAAAGCAGAAAACGGCGGAACTTATACCATTGCTGTTTTGGGTGGATCAATCAGCCAAGGTCAGGGGGCATCATCTCAGGAAAACTGCTATGGTTATTTAGTTAAAGAGTGGTGGGTAAAATCTTTTCCTAAAGCAACCTTTAAGTTTGTAAACGGTGGATTGGGTGGAACGAATCCTGAAATGGCATGTTATCGCTATTCAAGGGACATTGAGCCTTTTAAACCCGATTTTACTGTAATTGATTTTACACAAAACACCTATCTTGATAAAAATATAAAAGTTTCATATGGAACTCTCGTTCATAAGTTGCTTACCCAGGGGTCAGCGGTTATGGCAGTATATTTCACACGTTGTGATTCTAATGAATATAAAAAAGGTAATTATATAGAATCCGCTGACGTAAAAGTTCCTGATGATGATATTAAATATGTTGTTGATAAATATGATCTTCCTACGGTAGACACCGATAAATATATATGGAAGTATATGAATAAAGAAATCAAATGGCCTGAAATTTATTCTGACTATATTCATCCTAACGATCAAGGACATAAACTCTGTGCAAATCTTATTACGCTTCAGCTTGAAAATATTAAGGCAACTCTCGGTGATTTTGACGGTAAAATTTCTGAAATTCCCGAACTTGAAAGCGAAAAGTATTTAAACGTAACGTGTCTTAGTTCAAAGTCAATGGGTGTAACTGCAAGAGGATGTTTCAAAACGCTTGAAGATAACGGACTTCCTTTTTCTCGTGGGTGGCGCGCTTCAAAAGGAGAAGGCTCACTTACCGTAATGCTTCCCGATAACGTTAAGAAAGCAAGAATTTTTGTATCCTTTGGCAGTTCTGATAACGGTTATTTATTGCTTACATCAAAAGACGGAACAACTCAAAAAATCCTGGCAAAGCAAGCCGTTCATGCTACACTTATTGATATCGAATTGGATACTACAAAACTTATAACGATTACTTCCGGTGTTGAAAATACTATTTCTATACACTATATAGGATTGGAATATTAAAATAAAACCCTGCTTTTTGCAGGGTTTTTGCTTTGTAATCTTGACATAATACCTTATTTTTTGGTATAATATCTTTTAGTTTTATATTATATTTATTGAAAAGGAGAAGGAAAATGCAAGAAAAGTATGAAGCACTATTTACCCCTTGGAAAATAGGTAATGTGGAAATTAAGAACAGAATAGTCCTTTGTCCCATGGGTGGTACGTCCCTTTTCGGTTGGATGGAACATACGGGCAACCACTTTGATAAAGAAGCGGCAAAGTTCTTTATTGAAAAGGCACAAAATAACGTAGGTCTTATTATTCCCGGTATTGCACCTATTAAAAGTACCTTTATGAATCAATGGCTCTATGAGAATAAAAAGATGTTTAAAGAGTTAAAGGAGTTTATGGATGAAATACATAAAACCGGTGCAAAGCTCTTTGTTCAGATAACGGCAGGTATGGGCAGAAGTTGGGCAATACCAACACCGCTTGTAATGCTCCATAATATGCCCGTTGTTCGTGATATTATTAAGCCCATTATAAATATTCCTTATCAGTCGGCAAGTCCCAGCGAACTTCCCTCAAGATGGTCTGATAAGGTTACAACAAGAGCACTTACCGTTAAGGAAATTGAAGAAATAGTAGATGCTTTCGGTAAAACTGCAAAACTTTTAAAG
>JAZULU010000044.1:0-4144 GCA_045603265.1 Clostridia bacterium | reverse complement strand
CGACAAACCGGAAAAGTAATTTATAAGAAGTTGTGTGCTTTTTGTTCACAGTTTGATAAACCGGAAAAGTAATTTATAAGAAGTTAGTGGGGTGTGCGATTTCGTTCATAAGTTCGATAAAGCGAAAAGTGTTTTTATATGTAACATGAAAATTCGGCATACAACGCAAAACAAAAAAGACGCACTAAAAAAAGTGCGTCTTTTGTGGTTTTATTCAGCCGAAATGTCGATTATCGTGATTTTTGCGCTTGCGTTAAGCGTGATTTTGGCGATTTCTTTTTCCGGGTGGGGATTCTGCCACAAGTAGCGGTAATAAACTTTATCACAAACACGAACTTCGTCGGTTGCCCAGGAGCCCATGTAGCCGTTGTGGCGGTAGTAGCCGTTTTCAAAGGGTGCGTTCTGGCGACGTCCCGAATAGAAGATATTTAAACTGCTTATAAGGGGAATTTCAACAGACGTATTATCGGCGTAAGTTACCTTGTAAAAGCCGATATTTTTGCCCTCTGCCCAGGGTGTACGGGGGATAAGATCGTCAGTTGCGTGGGTGAAAGAAATTGTTTGCGCCAAAGAATTTACCTTAATATCAAGTTCCTTTGCAAAGCCCCTAAAGAAATTTTTCGATGGTTCAAATTCCTTTGTGCCCTGAATTGTTGCGCGCAAGGATGGAATCATATTGCGGATAATTCTATCGTAAACGTAGCGGCAGTTTTTAGAATAACTTTCCGACCAGAGCATTTGGGCGGTGTAGATGAAATCGTAAAGTTTGCCCTCACGCTGGAGCGATTCCTCGTTGGTCTGCACCCAAGCGGAGATCTGTCCGCCATGAATTTTTTCACCGCGGATCCTCTTTTCAAAGCGCGGGAAATGGCTTGAATATAAGTTGCCGATTATTACGTCAAAGCCCTTTGAAGTAAGATTTTTTTCGATGTCTTTGTCCGTGTGGAAGTACCAGATGAAGTCAAGAAGCACGATATCTTTGGGGATCCTGTCAATGGCGGACACCGTTTTATAGGCGGTAACCGGCTGGAGCATGTCGCCCCAGATCATCATTTTAAGACCCTTTTCCTTCAAAAATCCGTGAAGTTTCAAAATATCTTCAACGTAGATGTCGGCAGGATCTTTTTGCGAGCAGACGGGGCAAACGCCGATCTGATAGATCTCGTCATGACCCATGTGCACGAACTCTTCAGGCTCGAAAGTATCAATGATCTCGTTCATCAAGTCAAAGAGAATTTCGTAGGATCTCTCGTTGGAGGGGCAGAAAGAATGTGCGTAAAATTCGTCGGGCGGAACGTCGGCAAGGCGAGCATCGGTAGCGTCGGTTTCCTTTTTATCTTTTGGAATTTCCGCAATTTCGGGGTGGGCAAGAGTCATAAACTGCACATGCCCCAAACTTTGAATTTCGGGAATGATCTTGATGCCGAAACTTCTGACAAAGGCGCAGAAATCGCGGATGTCTTCCTTTTTAACTATCGTTCCGCCGCCAACTGTGCCGTGGGGAAGTTTGGGCCAGATGCCCTGATTGTACTTTTCGTTTGCCTCAACGTATTTTTCGTTGATCTCGGGGTGAGTTTCAAACTCCATTGCGCCGCAGATCTCAATTATCAGGTGGTTGTAGCCCATTGGCGCAATGATATTTTCAACTAACTTTTTGGCAAAATCCATCTGGTGCAGGGCGGGCAGGTAAAGATGCACACCGCGGAATGAGCAGAATGGATTATCATAAATCTTAATTTCGGGAATTTTGCCGTTTTTTGTAAGTTTTTTTACTGTGCTGTCAGCAAGGGAAAAACCTCTTTCATCGCTTGCGCATATGATAATTTCCTTTTCGCTGACAGTTAATGTGTAGCCGTTTGCTTTAATATTTTCGTCGGTCTTTTTTGTGATCTTTAAGGCGGAAACATCAAAAAATCTGCCCGTTTCCTCCATTTTTTCGGGGGTGGGGAAGAGGACAGTACCCGAAAGATCGGCACCGAAAATTTCTATGGATCTAATGTCAACATCGGTGAAATTGGAGTCAAAGGAAAGCACAAACTCGCTGATATCTTCATCAAGAGTCAGTGTAATTTCCTTTTCCGTTATGGCTTTGCCCGTTTCACCGCAGTATGACGTGATAACTTTTTCCTTGTTAGAATCAAGTAAAAGAATCTTTGTGGGCGCAAAATTTTCGCCCAACTGAATTTTTACTGAGGTAATTATTTTTAACTCAGTTTTTGCTTTTACATAGATGCCCGATGATACGACCTCGTACCAGGGGCAGAAAATGGACGTGCTTTCAAGGGACGTGCCATCCCATTTGGTTACGGAAAATTCCGCGAATTGTGATGCGCCAATATACATTATGCAATTTCCTTTCTGTAATAGATCCACAACGCTTTTTTTATAAGGTCCTCAGGCACGTCAAAGTGCTGGGAAAGTTCAAAAACAGTCACTTCTTCGTGAAGTTTTTGGGAAAGTTCCTTTTTGGGAACAAGCATTTCCACCGTCTTCTTTGTGGCGCGGTGCTCCATGCGCTTTATGTGGATCGGGTTGTCAAGATTGGAATAGTAAGCGTTGGTAAGAGCGTGCCCCAGTTCGTGGGCAAGAACAAGGCGCTCAGTATATTCGCTTTTGAAAACGCTTCTATCCATGCCGATAAATTTGGAATCGTCAATTTCCAGCGAGATCGCCTTTGAATGGGGACATTTTACCGAATGTGTTTCAATTCCCTTTTGCGCCGCCAGGGCGTATAGTTCGTTTACGTTCACCTTGTTCACTTCCTTTCGCTACTATTTTATCTTTTTTAATGTACGAAAAAACGGACTTTAACTGTTCTTTTGTTTTACATATTGGGCGAAGGCTTTTACTTCGTCAAGCATCTGGTCGGTGATGCCGTCTTCGCCGTTAAAAAGTGCAAACTTCAACATTTCGTTGGTAATTTTCGGCGCGGCGGGATCCATGGGTACGTCTTTACCCTCAAGCCATTCCTCCGAAACGTGAAGAACACGGGCAAGTTTTGTAATGTTTTCGCGCTTGGGCATGAAACTGCCTTTTAAATATGTGCTGATGGAGGACTTGCTTATAAGCGATTTTATTGCAAGTTCTGCCTGGGACATATCACGGGCTTCCATTGCCTGAGCCAAACGCTGTGCAAATTTTTTCATAAAATCATCTCCTTGACTAAAGTATAACACAGCGCGAAAAAAAAATCAACAGAAAAATGAAAAAAAGTTCGATAAATCGAACAAAATCTATTGACAAATTTTCCAACATCTGTTATAATTAGTTCGATAAGTCGAACTTAGGCGATCTTTGACCCCACAAATTTTTTTGATCATTCAGTTCGATAAATCGAACAAAATATTTAAAAAAGGGCCAAAAAGGCTATATCTGTTCGATAAATCGAACTGATATATATCACTTGCGAAACAAAATATACTTTTCCGGATTATCGAACTGTGAACAAAAATACACTTCTTATAAATTGCCATTCCACTTTCTCGAACTGTGAACATTTTTTATCATATGTTATAAAAATACTTTTCCGGTTTGTCGAACTCCCCACACTTTGTTTCTTATAATCACTTTTCCAGTTTATCGAACAGCACTCCCACAAACTTTAATTTATGTAAAATACCTTTCCGGTTTATCGAATTATGAACAAATCTGCTATTGTGAGGGGATAGGTATACCCAATCAGTTCGATAAATCGAACAGCAATATATTTTGTTCACAATTCGATAAACTGGAATGGCAGATCATAAGCGCTATGGTGGGGGATGCACTCTCAACAAATAAAAGGCTTACGCCCTCGGTTCGATAAATCGAACAAAACCCCCTAAATTACCCAATTTGTTCGATAAATCGAACAGGAGTATAGTTGCTTCACGTTGCTTGCAAGTGATATGCCCTGACGGGCGCGATATATGGTTTCACCATGCGATATATTACTAATGTAATGCGATATATCCCTTTGGGATGCGATAGTGGCGGGGGAGTTCGTTCACAGTTCGATAAACCGGAATGGCAGTTATAAATGCTTTTTGTGGGGGAGATGCGCCAAACCAGTTCGATTTATCGAACCGACATATAAAGTTGCGCCAAGGCGCATACCGCAATCAATGCGAAACGAAGTGAAGCGTTGCATATCATCAAGACGAAG
>JAZULU010000043.1:0-12601 GCA_045603265.1 Clostridia bacterium | reverse complement strand
TATCCCGATACGGAACTTGATTTTGATTGCATTAAGATACGCGCTTTATACGGGCGACATTCCGAGCAGGGAATGGGTTTTTGCGATATGCTTAAAAACATTGAAGAAAGTTATCGCTGGTGCTCCGAAGATAAAGAAGTCAACGGTCTTCAAGCAGTTGGAAGTATGGAATATCGTAATTTCTTTTTTACCTTGCCTAACGGAACGACCATACTTTTATGGGGCAATGATCCAACACCGGAACAAAAGAATATTTGCCAAAAACTTCAGCCTGATATAGCACTTATTCAGCGATCAGGAAGCATTGAATCTATAAGAAAAAAAGCAGAATTTGCGCAGGATATCGGTTGTAAAGTTGTAATACCTCATCACAGCGATTTTCCGAGTATAACACCTAATGAAAGTCTTGAAACATTTAAAAACGAATTTTTAAAACTTGTTCCTGATGGTGAATTTATAATCCCCGAACATGGAAAGTGGATAGACTTATAAAAAAGGAATTATTTCCCTTGCGGAAATAATTCCTTTACTGTATTTATATAATTCATAATAATAGGATTTTGGTCGGCAAGGGGGGTTCTTGCAAGGTATATCTTTCGTTTGAAATCGTTGGATTCGGGAACAAAGTAAAGAATATTTTCATCGTTATTATATGAATATAAAACTGAAAGATCGGAAATAAGCGCCGCGCCTGCACCTTCACGCATAAGTTTATAATGTAATTCGGCATGCCTTGCGTTTTTTATGGCGCAAGGCGAATTTTTATATGTGATGCTTATTTCGTTCATTAAACGGGTAATAGGCGAATGGTGTTCATAAGGAATAAAACTTATATCATTAAATAAACTGTAATCTGCGATCAGTTTATCCGTGTTATGTGCGCTAAGTTCGTTAAAATTAAGGGCATAGGGAAGAAGTGCCTTGTTTTTTATAAGATCTTTGTGCATTGCGATTATAAGTGTATCTTCCGTAATTTTTTCATAAACAAAATTATCATTTGTTTTTTTATAAGTAAACATCAGGTCCAGCGAACCTTTCATAAGGCTTTCACTTAAAATATCAGCCTTACCTATATTGCCCGGATTCAATAAAACCTTGATTTTGGGATATTTTTTATTGAAAGCGGCAGTTGCTTTTGCCATCAGCGTATATGATGCTGAACTTGATCCGCCAACGGAAATTGAACCGTAACTCATGTCTGAAAGTTCGCGAAAACGCCTTTGCATATTGTTTTCTGCATGAATAATTTCTTCAAGGGTTTCAATATAAATTATGCCCTGTTGTGTTAATGAAAGAGGTTTTTTTGAACGGTCGAAAATTTTTATGCCCATTTCCTTTTCAAAACGACCTATTGCTGCACTTAATGCAGGTTGTGTTACATAAAGGGTCTTCGCCGCAGTTGAAAAACTTTTATCAAGATATACCTGATATATATATTTCTGTATAAGTTCCATATTGCTTCCTTCGGCTATAACAAACTTGTTATATAATTATTCTATTATATATATTTGATTATATCATGGATAAGGAGTATAATCAATAGGAATATGTTAGTTAGGGAGAAAAAAATGAGAAAGAAAATCGCAAAAGTCTTTCCATGGTATTATGCCTTTGATGCCGATCTGCTTTTTTATATAGCCATCGACACGCTTTTTTTAGGTATTGCCAAAAATCTGACGGCATCGCAGATAGTATCTATATCAACAATAGGTACTTTTTCATGTATATTATTGCAGTTCCCCATATTATGGATAATCAAACGAATCGGCAATACTGCATCTGTTAGGGTGGGCGCAACCTTTTTACTGTTATCGGCACTGTCATTGACATTTGGTCCTAACTACTATGTTATAGCGCTTGGCTGGATCTTTCACGAAATAGCGATCGTTTTCAGAAGCGCATCGGAAGTTGCCCTTGAAAACTGCCTTGATGAAGAAGGCCAACGGGATCAGTTTGTAAAAGTAAGAACAAAGGGAAATACAATTTACGCAATTATCACCATGATAATATCCTTTGTGGCAAGTTTTATGTTCAATTTGAACAATTATTTTCCCATGATATGTTGTATAATCGGAACAATGATCGGTTTTGTTCTTTCGTTTTTCATAGTTGACTATACAAAGTACAATAAAATAACAATCCAGAAAGAAAAGAAAAAAATCAAGATCAATTTCGGTGGATTTATAATTCTTGCCATATTTGTTTACGGTCTTTTTTATCCCATTGTTACAGAAGGTCAGGCAACGGGCAAACTATTTATTCAAAGCGAATTATTGGAAACGCTTAACGAAGATAACACGGCTATTGTAGTAGGAATAGTTGTTGCATTATCAAGAATTGTCAGGGTAATATCAAATCTTTTCTTTGTAAAAGTCTACAAGTACTTCCGCGATAAAATTGGTGTATTATTAACAATTTTCCTTGGCATGGCCATTGCGTTACAGTTGTTTGGCTCATTTATACCGCCGTTGTGGTTAAGAATCACAGTAATGGCCATAGGCTATCTGATCGTTCTTTTTATTCGCGATCCTTTCAGAATATACGTTCAGGACGTTATCTTTGATCTAACGGAAAAAGAAGCCCATCAGACTCTTATTACGTTAATGCAGTTTTCGGTAAAAGTGGGCACAACGGCGCTTACCTTTATTTCAGCAATGATTCTTTTAGAAATGCCCATGTGGGTTGCCTTTACCTTTACTTTTGTACTGGCAATAATAGAAATAGTTTTAGGTTTCTGGCTATACGCATTAATTCAAAAACATAAAATCGAAAAGATTGCATAAAAAAAGCACTTCACACTTTTGTGAAGTGCTTTTAATTTATTTTACGGGAATCTGTGATTCGATTACAACGTGGCTGATTTCCCACTTGTGGTACTTGATGGGAAGGAAGAATGAATATATTCCAAAAGTAACCAAGGTGAGCAATCCCCATAAAAGGGCTTTTCCGAATAACTGAATTCCTTTGCCGTTAAATTTAAGGCGATAACCGCCGATGCAAGTGTGCTTGTAGATCCATCTTAAACGGAAACACCATATTGCAGGCCATGCAAGACCAAAGGTAATGGTTGAAAGAAGTGTGCATACAAAATTCACACCCCAAAGACCAAAGGTTGAGCCGTCAAAGAATGAATTATTCCAATCAGTAAGCATCTGAGGTGCAGGCTGTTCATATGCAGGTGCTTGATAAGCAGGTGCCTGATAAGCAGGTGCCTGATATGCAGGCTGTTGATATGTGTTCTGCTGATAGGTATTTTGCTGATGAGCGTTCTGCTGATAAGCATTCTGCTGCTGATAAGCGTTCTGCTGCTGATAAGCGTTCTGCTGCTGATAAGTATTTTGTTGTTCAAAATTATTGTTTGTGTTATTCTGTTGATTTTGCTCAAAATTTTGATTAGCGTCGTTCTGGGTATATGATGGCTGTGCAAAATTTTGTGCAGTTTCAGGTGCTTCGGGCTCAATAGGTGCAGCCTGAGGTGCAGTAAGTTTAGCACCGCACTTCATACAAAATTTCTGATTGTCTGGGGCGGGAGTTCCGCATTGATCACAAAACATAAAAATATTTCTCCTTTTATTTTATTTTATTGATAATAATATAACATGATAGAAAAAGTTTGTCAATATTTTGTGTTTTTTTTGAAAAATAAAAAAGACAAGTAAAAAACTTGTCTTTTTCATGGTGCCGAAGACCGGGGTCGAACCGGTACGGGTATTACTACCCACGGGATTTTAAGTCCCGGGCGTCTGCCTATTCCGCCACTCCGGCAAAAATTTATTTAACGAAGTTATTATACTTCAAAACTTTTATTTCGTCAACAGAATATTGTTTTTTTTATTTATTTTTTTCTAAGAGTGTGGTATAATTTCAATAAATAAGGAGATATATTTATGAATAACAAGTTATTTGATTTTATTTTTGCATCACCAACGCCATATCACGCAGTAAAAAAAGTTTCCGATATGCTTATAAATGAAGGTTTTATCAGGCTAAATGAAAATGAAGACTGGGTTTTGGAGAAAAACAAAAACTATTTTGTTACAAGAAACACTTCGTCTGTAATTGCATTTAAAGTGCCCGAAGTTTTTTCTTCATTTATGATTTCGGCGGCACACTCCGATACGCCTACGTTTAAAGTAAAAGAAAATTCTTTATTAAAAGAGGGCGAATATACAAAACTTTCCGTTGAAAAATACGGTGGACCTGTCGTTTCAACATGGCTTGACAGACCTTTAGCAGTGGCAGGAAGAGTTTTAGTTGAAACGGAAAATGGCATTGAAGCAAAACTTTTTGATACTGAAACACCTGTTTGCATTATTCCTACCGTTGCGCCTCACCTTGATTACAACTGTGAATATAGTCTTAATGTTGATATGATTCCCATGGTATCATCAGATTTTAAAAAAGAAGAAAACGTTATTGCGTCGGATCTGTTTTTGTATAATCCCCAAAAAGGATATCAGTTTGGAGAATATATTTCCGCACCGAGAATCGATGATCTTATGTGCGCCTTTGCAACACTTCAGGCTTTCATTGATGCCAAAAATTATAAAAATATGCCCGTAATGTGCATTTTTGATAATGAGGAAGTTGGCAGCGGAACAAAGCAAGGTGCAGACTCAACTTTCCTTGATGACGTTTTGAACAGAATCGCCCAAAACTTTAACAAAAATCTAAAAGCGATGATTGCTTCAAGTTTGCTTGTTTCCTGCGATAACGGACACGCAGTGCATCCCAATCATCCTGAACTTGCCGATAAAAATCATTCCTCTTATATGAATAAGGGCGTTATGATAAAGTATAATGCCAATCAAAAATATACTACTGACGGTATTTCTTCGGCAATTTTCAAAAAGATATGTAAAAAAGCGCAAATTCCTTATCAGGAATATTGCAACCGCGCCGATAAACGTGGCGGCGGAACTTTAGGTCACATTTCAATTACTCACGTTTCGGTAAATACTATTGATATTGGTCTTGCCCAACTTTCTATGCACTCAATTATGGAAACTGCCGGGGCAGAAGATACGGCTTATATGGTTTTAGCCGTAAAAGCATTTTTTGAAACAGAACTTAAAATGGTTGAGGACGGAATATTTAATATAAAATAAAATTTGGGAAGAAAAATCTTCCCAAATTTTTTTACTGACGCGCAAATTCGTGCTCTTCTGCTGCTGATTGTGAATGAAGTGCCGCATCAAAAGTGTAATATTTAAGTTTTTCGGGTTTTGAAGTGTAGTTGATATTTAAAATATCGATTTTTGCATTACCGTAATCAGATTCAAACTTGTTATCTTTTAGTCTTACAACAAGCATAAGTTCATCAACGTTCATTAAAACTTCGTCAATGGGAAGGGCATCGGTAGCACTTCGCTGAAATTTAAAGATTGCAAAATCGGATTTCTGTGCCGTTTCGCCTTCCTTTAAATATAAGGTGTGGTCGAAATCTTTCATCTTGTCGCCGCGGCAGAAAACACCTTCAAGGGTAATTTTGCCTTCTGCATGAACGTATGAAACTTTATCGTTCTCTCTTTTTACTTCTTTAACCGTAAAATCGCCAAGTTTATCGTTTTCCTTTACCGTTTCAATATCCAATACCATTGAAGCGTTGTGTGTAGGCTCGCTTGTTGCCTTTACGGTAGGCGAAGGCTCGTTTGTGCCTAAAGTCATTAAAGGCGAAGCATCAGGTGTGTCAGTTATCATTCCGCAGCCGGTAAAAATAAGGCATGCGGTTAAAATTCCTAAAAATTTTTTCATATAAAAAACTCCTTTCAACAAATAGTTTTGCCTGAATAATTAAAAAAATTCAGGTAAATCTAAATTAAAGGAGTTGTTTTTTATGGAAAAATCTATTTTTGTAACCAATAATCTTTTAGGTAAAAAAGAATCGGAAATTTTTTACAAAATAAAAGGGGAGCGCGTGCGATGAATAAAGAAGAATATATTAAATTAGTAAATGAAAAAGCACCTAAAAGTAATTTGTTTTACGATTGCTTCAAGGCTTTCTGGGTAGGCGGAACTATCTGCCTTGTAGGTGAAATAGTTTCAACGTTATTAAAAACCTTTTTTGAACTTGATAAAACCGACGTTTCAACCTGGACGTGTATTATCATGATTTTTTTAGGCGCGCTTTTAACGGGCATCGGTGTTTACGATAAAATCGGAAAATACGCAGGCGCAGGAAGTCTTGTTCCCATAACGGGCTTTGCAAACGGAATAACGTCACCTGCCATGGAATTTAAAACAGAAGGTCTTGTTCTTGGTACGGGCGCAAAAATGTTTGTAATTGCAGGCCCCGTAATTGTCTACGGACTTCTTGCAAGCGTTGCTTATGGAATTATTTATTGGATAACGACCTTATTCTAATAAAAACGGCATTGAATAAAAAGAATGAAACAATCGGAAGAATTGTTTGTAAAAAGTGATGCTATCTATTGACAAAAACACACAAACATAGCACCCTGCAAATTTTTTGCAGGGTGCTATTTCTATAAATATTTTAGCTTTCGTGCTTTATGGAAGAAAATCAAAAAATAGTGCAATCAGTTTTTAAGTCGTCATAGAGTTTATCAAAAACTGCATAATCAATATTATCGAGGTTACAAAGTTTATAGGTTGATTGGGTGTTAAATTTTGCCGAATCGCACAGAAAAACGGAAACTTTTGCTGATTTAAGCATCATCTTTCGTACTAAATTTTCCTGCTCGGTTGAATCGGAAATATTACCCTCTGCATTTATTGATTGTGACGAGAAAAAACAGATATCAACAAAAATGTTTTCTAAATTCATAAAAGTTTCGCTACCTGAAAGGGCAGTGGTTCCGTTTATGGCTTCACCACCTAAACAATGAATTTTTATTCCCATTTCAACTGCGTGCATTGCCGTTGAAAGATTGTTGGTAAAAACGGTAATATTACGGATTTTTGCAATGTAGGGAAGAAGAAAGGTTGAAGTTGAAGAACTGTCGAGCAATACTGTCTGACCTTCTTTTAAAAGTTTTGAAGCCTTTTGGGCGATTATTCGTTTCTCATTTGCACTTTTGTGCAGGCGGTCATAATAACTTGCAACGCTTGTGATAGGCTCTATTGAAGAAACACCGCCGTGCAAACGCTTCACAAGTCCGTTATTCTCTAAATAAGTTAAATCTCTGCGAATACTTGATTGCGATGTAAAAGTTATTGCGGAAAGTTCCTTGACCGTTATGAAATTGCGCTCGTTTAAAAAGTTCAATATTTGTTTTTGACGCTCACTTATGCTCATTTTAACACCTTTTTATGCTCATTTTCCTAAAAATGCACCACATATTGATAAAATACGCGCATTCTAATATAATTATATTATCAATTATTACACTTGTCAATAAGGAGAATTTATTATGTTAGAGCAAATAAAAAAGCGCGTTTTTGAGTCAAATTTAAAATTAAAAAATAGCGGTCTTGTGGTGCTTACGTGGGGCAACGTTTCGGAAATTGACAGAAAAAGCGGTTATATTGTTATAAAGCCTTCAGGAGTCGATTACGCTACGATGACTGAAAACGATATGGTGGTTGTTGATATGGAAGGCAACGTTATAGAAGGAAATTTAAAGCCGTCATCTGATCTTCCTACTCATATTGAACTTTACAAGGCTTTTTCTGATATTGGCGGAATCACTCATACCCATTCAAGAATGGCAACGTCATTTGCGCAGGCAGGCGCGGTAATTGAAACTTTTGGCACAACTCATGCTGATACTTTTTACGGAACAGTTCCCGTAACGAGAAAAATGACGAAGGAAGAAATAGAGGGCGAGTATGAAAAGGAAACGGGCAAAGTAATTGTTGAAACTTTTAAAGATATCAATCCCAATGATATACCTGCGGTACTCGTAAACTCTCACGGACCTTTCACTTGGGGCAAAGATGCTTTAAAATCAGTTAAAAATGCCATAACTCTTGAAGAGGTTGCATTTATGGCGTATAACACCAACGTTTTAAACAAGGATGCTCAATTACAAAAGGAATTACTTGATAAACATTATTTGCGTAAGCACGGCACCAACGCATATTACGGTCAGGAGGGCAAAAAATGATAATCGACAGTGAAAAATATAACGGAATGTGTTTTTGCAACAGAGAACATAAAATGGAAACGGAATTTTGCATTATAGAAAACGGATGCCTTAAAAATATTGATAAATATATAAATGAGTACGGTTTAAAAGGCATTTCCGTTGCAGTTTATGATGAAAACACTTATAAAGCAACGTCAGACCGTCACCCAAAGGTTGACTTTGAGGTGGTGCTTCCCCAAGAAAATCTTCATGCAAATGAGCACGGTGTTGATCTGCTTTTAGAAAGATTACCCCAAAAAGTTGACTTTTTAATTGCCGTTGGTGCGGGAACGGTTCACGATATTACGCGCTATTGTGCATACAAGAAGAAAATTGATTTCGTGTCCTGCCCAACTGCAGCAAGCGTTGATGGCTTCTGTTCATCCGTTGCGGCAATGACGTGGCACGGTTGCAAAAAAACGTTAACGGCAGTTGCGCCTAAAATAGTTGTTGCTGATACGGAAATAATCAAAAATGCGCCTATCCGCCTTGCTAAATCAGGCTTTGGTGATATGGTTGGAAAGTATATTGCTTTAACTGATTGGAAAATCGGCAACATTCTTTTAAATGAGTTTTACTGCCAAAAAATTGCAGGAATGACTATGGATGCCACAAAGGAAGTAATGAATTCTATTGACGGTATTATAAACGGCAAAGAGGATGCTTATGAAAAACTCACTTACGGGTTGTTGTTATCAGGTCTTGCTATGCAGATGATAGGAAATTCACGTCCTGCATCAGGGGCAGAACACCACATTTCCCACTTGATAGAAATGGCACCCAAAGGGTTAAAAGTTGATTTTGATGCGTTGCATGGCGAAAAAGTGGGCGTTGGTACGCTAATTGTAATGAAAAAATATCAGTCATTAATTAATAAAACGGACTGTAATTTTACTGATTATATAAGTCCGTCTGATGAAGCGATTTTAAAGGTATTTGAAAAAGAACGCTTTGATGATATTAAAAACGAGAACTTAAATGATGCCGCGCAAAACGTTACAAGTGAAGTTTTGAAAGCAAAATGGCAGGAGGTTTTTTCGTTGTTATCAACCTTGCCCGGTGCTTATGAATTAAAAGAATTATACGTTCGCGCAGGTGTTAAGTCTGAATTAAAGGATATAGGTGTTTCAAACGATTACGAAGAGTTTTTGCTTGAAAACGCACCGATGGTAAGAAACAGATTGACACTTTTAAGAATAGAAAAATGTTTTTAGTAAATAGTGTAAGGAGGATATTATGAACGGAAACAGAGTAATTCTTGCGGCTCATCGCGGTGATCGCAAAACTTGTCCGGAAAACACAATGCCTGCATTTAAAAAGGCAATTAATTTTGGTGTAGATATGATAGAAACCGACATACATATGACAAAGGACGGACAGCTGGTGGTCATTCATGACCGCAACACCAAGCGTACAACAGGGTATGATGGATTAGTTGACCAAATGACGCTGAAAGAAATAAAAACGTTGGATGCGGGGGGATGGTTTTCAGAAGAATTTAAAAACGAATCTATTCCCACCGTTAAGGAATTTATCGATTTGATTAAGGATACGTCAATACTTATTAATTGGGAATTTAAAGATTATCCATCTGAAGTTGGTGACGATTTTGCTTTCTCTGCCGCAGATAAATTGATTACACTGATAGAAGAAAACGGCTTAACTAAACGCTCGATGGTCAATTCTTTTAGTGACCGTGTTTTAGAGCATATTTATAAAAAATACGGACACAAATTTAAAATTCACGGGCAGGGCATATTTAACTGTCAACGTACAAAAGATAAAGCCGAAGTTTTACAAAGGGAACTTTATGATTGGTGTTGCCTTTATCCTGATGAATGGGGAAAAAAGCCATTGGATTTTCCTCATAATTTTGCTTACTGCGAGAAATATGAAATATTACCCTGCATTTGTGTTCAGGATATTTTGGAAGATTATGACAAATATATCCAACTTGGTTGCCGTATGTTTACTTCAAATGATATTTATGAAGCGGATAAAATATTAAAAGCGTTGGGATATCGATAGAAAAATGCTTGACCAATGATGATATAAAATGAGTAGCCAAAATTGGCTACTCATTTTTGCAATCTCGATATTCTCGAGGAGTTAATGAAGTATATTCCTTGAATTTCTTACCGTAATAGCTAAAACTGTTAAAACCAACCTTAGATGCTATTTCTGAAATTGCTATATCAGTATTTTTTAGCAATACTTTTGATTTTTCGATGCGGTACATACACAAATAGTTTTGAAAACAGTCTCCAAATGATTTTCGAAAAAGTCGGCAAAAATAGCTGTTATTAAACTTCAAAAAAGTCGCAACGTCTGATGAGGTTATATCTTCTTTATAATTTTCTGAGATATATTCAAATATTTTGCAATATATTGAACGAGTCGGATTGTTAATGCTGTGCTTTATATATCCTTTTTGCTTGAACTCGCCAAAAAGAAGGTGAATATTGCCGATAATTGACATCTCCCAGCCAAGAGGTTTTGCCTCGTTGGCTTCAAAAATGTCCTTAATAAGAGCGGAACAAAATTGGTTGTTTTCAATAATATTTTTAATAAGTATGGTGCCCTTTTCCAGTTCGGTTTTTAATTGCTTATCGTATAATATGTCTAAATCGAAACAAAAGCAAATTTGGCTAAAATTGCGGTCATTGAAAATTGCATAGTGGTGAAGTGTGTATGGAGCTAATGCCACAATATTACCTTTTTTAATAATATGTGTTATCGAATCGATTTTTAGGTGTGCTTCTCCCTCTAAGACAAGCAAGATCTCAAACTCTTTATGCATATGCGAAAAGGTGCGAAAATCTAATTTGCGGAAATTGCTTTTATAATTGCGAGAGGAAGTTGCTATCGGTATGGTCGTATATCTTGTTTGAAAGTTTTCAAAAAACATTTGCACCACCTAAAAAGTCAATACAGTTATAATTTATGCTTAAATAATTATAGCTTTTATATATTATAAGCATTATAATTATAACATAAAGAAATTTCTTTTTCAATAAGGAGTGTTTGTTTATGTTAAAAGAAAAATTTAGTGCTTATAAAAATGAAATACACGATATTTTAATGAACGATTTTGTGTCATTTTGGACAGATCGTTCACCTGATAAAGAATACGGTGGGTATCTTTGCGGCTTTGATAGGGATGGTGAACTCTTTTTTGAGGATAAATCGGTTTGGCAACAAGGCAGAGGACTTTGGATGTTTTCAAAATTATATAATGATTTCGGCAAGAATCCCGAGCACTTAGAAGCGGCAAAGATAGGCTTTGATTTTTTAAATAAATATTGTTTCGCTCCAAACGGGCATATGTATTTTCGTGTTACCCGTGATGGAAAACCACTTGTAGAGCGCAGATATTTTTTCTCCGAAGCCTTTGCAATTATGGGGTACGTTGAATACTATAAAGCAACACAAGATGAAAGCGTAAAGCAACGTGCCATTCAACTTTACGAGCGATTTTTAAAATACTATACAACACCGGGATATTTTGCTCCAAAGGTAAATCCTGAAACACGTGTGCGAAAAGGGCATAGTATTGTTATGATAATGCTTAATGTGTCACAAGCTATGCGAGAGATTGCTGATGCGCCCATATACGCAAAAATGATTGATGAAAGTATTAAACTTATCACAACAGTTTTCATAAAGCCCGAACACAAGGCACTGTTTGAAACTGTCGATCAAAACGGCGAGTTTTTAGATACTCCCGAGGGTAGATTCTTAAATCCGGGTCACAGTATGGAAACTGCTTGGTTTTTAATGAAAGAATCCATTGTGAGAAAAGATAATGAATTGATGCGCTTAGCAATAAAGGTCACGGAGTGGTCTCTGAAGCGTGGTTGGGATGAAGAAAAGGGCGGAATTTTTTATTTTGTTGATCTTAAAAATAAGCCTGTTATCAGCCTTGAATGGGATATGAAACTTTTCTGGGTCCATTGTGAGGCGATGGTGGCGTTGATTTATTCCTATTGGTACACAAAGGATGAACGGTATTTAGACGGTTTTGAAGAGATATTCACTTACGTTAAAAAGTATTTTAAGGATGAGGGCTATCCTGAATGGTATGGTCATTTGCACCGTGACGGCACACCCATTTCACAGATTAAGGGAAGTGATTGGAAAGGCCCATTCCATAATGTTCGAGCTTTTATGTTGCTTGAGAAAATTTTTGAAGCATTGGCAAATGATGAACCGATAGGAATTTAAGAATAGGGAATATTAAAATGCTAAAAAGGCTTGACCAATTCGGTCAAGCATTTTTGTTATGAAAAAATAGGAACCCTTATGAACGGTAATACTTGTATTAAGAAAAAAACAGTTGCTATAATCGGCCAAATAAATATCCATATGATTTAATGCAAATATTTTTTACAAACTAATGGGTCCTAAGTTGACACAAGCAGATGGGCTCATTTTAGGCACAGTTGCCGGTGCAATTTATGGATTTATAGGATAACAACGTTATTCTAAACAAAATAGGCTCGCCTTCAAGC
>JAZULU010000042.1:0-23958 GCA_045603265.1 Clostridia bacterium | reverse complement strand
TGGTATCACAGTAAATGATTTATTAAGTGGAGAGGTTGTAAGTATGAACGAGTATAATGAAAAATCAGAACAGAATTTAATAGAAATGGTTAAACAAAAGGAAAAGACAGATAAGACTTTATTATCAATCGAAATTTTAGTAGGTGTAATGTGTGTTATAGTTTTATTTTTGCTTGTAATTTTTGCTTCTTACGTTCAGCTGGAAGACTGGCAAAGAATTGTGCTTATATTGATAGGCTTTATTCCTCTTTTAGTTGCCACACCTTTTATGCTGAAAATTGAGCAGACGGCAGGCTATTATCAATGTGCAAAGTGCGGTCATAAATATGTGCCCACATATAAAAGCGTTTTTGTGGCAGCGCATATGGGAAGAACAAGATATATGAAATGCCCCGAATGTGAACAAAAATCATGGCAGAAAAAAGTAATAAGTAAGGAATAAATAAAAAGCGATTTAGTTTTTACTAAATCGCTTTTCTTTTATAATTCAATAGTTAATCCGTCATCAGCATAATCAACCTTATATGAAACTTCTTCTGCAATTTGCCTTAAGAAAGGCTCTCGTTCAAGGTTTATGTGATGTATAACAAGATGATCTGTGTTGGTCTGTTTTATTATTTCATTTGCGGTGCCGGGATTATGGTGCGCACCCTCACAGAAAACAAGATCATAATGCTTGCTTCCCAAAAGAGAGGATAACTCTTCAAAGCCGTAACCGATATCACCGGTAAAGAATATTTCTTTGCCTTCACATTCAACAAAGAAACTGTAGAAATTTTTAGGAATATGGTGATTTTGTATTGCAGTAACCTTTAAAACACCGTCATCAAAAATAACGCCTTGGTTATATACCTTAAAATTGAAACCGTCTCTGCGGTAAGTGCCCGTTGAAGGATGTGTGATTTCGATCCATGAATTAACCGCTTTTGAGATCATTTCATCAGGAATCAAGATTTCAGGCACACATTCATCATAGCCGTAATACCAATGAAGTTGATCGCAAAAGGGAACAAGCCCGTCAAAATGATCACCGTGGGGATGGGTTATCATAATGCTTTTAACGGTTTTGTGGGGAATATCGTAATCAACCAAGCGCGAAGAAATATCGGTACCCGCATCGATTATATATGTATTTTCACCTGAAAGAATAAAAATTGATGTGCATGAACGATTCTTTTCAGGCACACCGTGGCTCGCGCCTGCAACGATAATTTTCATTTAAAAACCCCTTATTTCATAAAGTTCTTATGGAGATATTCGGAACTCATTTCTAAACTTTTGAAAGGATCTTCAGCAATATCCTGTTCAACAACGTAATGCTTTACGCCTGCCTTTTCGGCACATTCAAAAATGCCTTCCCACCAAAGGTTGCCGTAACCGATTTCAGCAAAGTATGTTTTGAACCAGTCGTTTTCATGAATGCTCTTTTTCATGTCTTTAAGGTGAAGAATATCAATTCTTCCGCTTAACATATCGATCCAATGTCTAACGTCGCCACCGCCGTTCTGTACCCAGTAAGTATCAAGGCAGAATGAAGTGGTTTCTTTGTTAAGACCTTCGTAAAGAAGTTTCATCATTGAGTTGCCGTTTTCGTACTTCAAAAACTCATGGCTGTGGTTATGAAAAGTAAACTTCATGTTATAGGGACGAAGTTTTTCACCAAGTTCATTTGCCTGAGCAATAAATTCTAAAGTCTGTGCTTCGGTAAGCATACCTTTTCCGCCAATGCCCATGTAAGGTGCATCGAAAAGTTGCTGAATTCGAACAGCTTCGTCAAAATCGTTGATCATTCTGTCATAGTTCTCATGAGTACCAACGATGTGGATACCTTCTTCCTTTGCAATTTGAGCAAATTCCTCGTATGAAATCTTGCAACCTGCATTCTGCGCTTCGTCATAACCCATGTTTTTAAGACGCTTGAAACTTGCACGGATATCCTCGGCAGTGTTCATATAATCACGGATAGTATATAACTGTACACCTAATTTTTCAAACATAGTAAAAATCTCCTTTATATTTAATAACTATATTTTAAACATTTTTATTTGAAATTTCAAGACATACTTTTATGTTTTATGGACAAATATTGCTCATTGACTAAAAAAGGGCAAAATGATAGAATATTATAGAACTGTAAGGAGATTTTATGAAATACTATTTATTTGATTTTGACGGCACTTTAGCCGATTCCATGCCAACTTGGGCAGGCAAAATGATCCGCATTTTAGAAGAGGAGGGTATAACACCTCCCGAAAACTTAATAAAGACAATAACACCTTTGGGCGATAGAGGCACGGCAGAATATTTTCGTACTCTTGGTGTAACAAAAACTGTTGAACAGTTGGAAGAAAAAATGGATGCTTATGCCATGGAAGCATATCATAATAAAATTCCGTTGAAAGAAGGCGTTTTTGAATTTCTCAAAAAGTCGAGAGATGAGAAAGTATATATGGCAGTTTTAACTGCGAGCCCCCACAAGTTTCTTGACCCATGTCTTAAAAGATGCAATGCTTATGAACTTTTTGATAGTGTTTGGTCCATTGAAGATTTCGGTACACTGAAGAAAAATATGGTTGAAATTTACCAAAAAGTTGCCGAAGAAATGAACTGCAAAACGGAAGATATTGTTTTCTTTGATGATAATATAGTTGCGCTTCAAACTGCAAAAAAAGCAGGTTGCAAAACCGTTGGCGTCTATGATAAAACAAGCGATGAAATGACGGAAGAAATTAAAAAAACGGTTGATAAATATATCAATTCATTTAAGGAGTTATAATGGATCTTATTTATAATTTTCACACACATACATTCCGTTGCGGTCATGCAATGGGAAAGGAAGAAGAATATGTTATTAACGCAATAAAATGCGGTATTAAAAAAATGGGTTTTGCCGATCACTTTCCATTAAAATTTGAGGACGGATCGCAGAATCCTGCCCGTGTTAAAGTTGAAGAAGTACATTTGTACCGTGATGAAGTATTTCGTTTAAAAGAAAAATATAAAAACGATATTGAAATCTATATGGGATTTGAAATGGAATATTATTCTGAACTTTTTGATGAGATGCTCAAAAATGCAAAAAGTTACGGTGCCCAATATCTTATTTTAGGACAGCACTTTTATATGCCCGAAAATAAAGGCGGAAGCCACGTTTACGGTTCACAGAACGAAGAAGGACTTAAAAAATACGTAGATTCTGTTATAGAAGCGATGAAAAAAGATGTATTTACTTACGTTGCGCATCCCGATATGATCAATTTTTCAGGGGACAAAAGCTTTTATGAAAAGGAAATGAAACGTCTTTGTATTAGCGCAAAGGAAACGGATACACCCCTTGAAATCAATTTCTTGGGCATACGAGATAAACGTATTTATCCTAATGAGTTTTTCTGGGAAATAGCGGGAAAAGTAGGGGTAAAAGCAGTATTTGGTCTTGATGCTCACGATCCTTTAGGTGCCTGCGATATTGCATCGTTGCCAATCGGTCAAAAAATTGCCGAAAAAAACAATATTGAAGTAATTGAGCCAAAATTAAAATTCTTGTAACGTTTTCTCACTCTCTTGCGTTTTATATATGAAAGGGTGATAATATGAAAATTGAACCAAGAAAAATTAAAAAGACTTTAAAATATGCGGCGGTAGGCGCTTGCGTTGCAACTACGCTTGTTACGGTGGGATGTAATGATGTGGAACTAAGCGGAGATGTAGCTATTACACCTACGCCTAAAGAAGATACAATACCTACGCCACCTCAACTTTCGGGCATTATTGTTTCAACTCCAGGTGCAACAAAACAACCTTTACCTGATAAGGGAACACCTGAACCTGATGATCTTATTCTTTCAGGAGATATTGCATTTCCTGAAAAAACTCCTGAAATTGCAGGCGGAATTCCTACACCCGATCCTGATGATTATGATATTAAACCTTCGGGCGATGTTCCCAACTAAAATCATATGAATTTTACGTTACATATAACCGACAGATGCAATTTTAAATGCACCTATTGCAGACATAAAATAAGTGATAAAGAAATTGAATTTGATAAGGTGAAAAAACTTATCGAATTGTCAAAACAGTACGGTGATCATACGGGATTCTGTTTTTATGGCGGTGAACCGTTCTGCGCATTTGAACTTGTAAAAGAGATAATTGAGTATTGTAAAGAACAAAAAAATCATAGATTCGATTTTAAAATGAATTCCAACGGCTCGCTTTTTACTGAGGAGAAGATAAAATATTTAACGGAAAATAACGTTGAAGTATGTCTTTCCCACGATGGATTGATGCAACACTTGACAAAACCCGATTTGTTGGGAAATAACACGTTTTTAAAAGCAAATGAAAGCGCGAAACTTTTGCTGAAATATCAGCCTCAAAGTGCAGTACAAACGGTGTTTGCACCGGAAAGTTGTCATTTGTATGCTGAATCGGTCAAGTTTTTATATAATCTTGGTTTCAGGCGGATCATTGCGGTATATGCTGCAGGGGTAAAATGGGAAGATAAACATCTGAAAATACTTGAAAGCGAATATGAAAAAATCGCTGAGTTTTACAAAAATTGTTTTTACAAAAACGATGCTTTTTATTTGTCTTATATTGACGACAAGATTTCAAGCGGAATAAAGGGCGAAAAAAAGAAACCTTGCCATATGGGCAGAGGTCAGTTCAATGTTGACGTTGATGGGAAAATATATCCTTGCAGTCAGTTTGTGGGCAAAGAAGAATATTGTCTTGGAAATACAGAAAAAGGACTTTACAATATTAAACGTGTCCTTGGTATTTCTACTGAGCCTGAAATTTGCAAAGATTGTCAGTTGAAACCACGCTGCCGTAATTCTTGCGGTTGTCTTAATCTTTCTGAAACGGGAACTTTAAACAACGTTTCGCCGTTTCAGTGTGAGCATGAACGAATTTTAATTGATGTTGCCGATAATATTGCAGAAGAAATGTTTGAAAAAGAAAAAGAAAAATTTAAAAAGAGATACGTTATAAATACCTGATGGTCTATCAGGTATTTTTTTATTTGAAAAATATTGCCTTTTTGCCTTGTACATGGTATAATTTTATAAATACTGAGGAAATGGAGAAATACAATGAGCGAAAATAATATTATATTCTGTCCCGAATGTGGTAAAAAAATAAGTGCGTCAAACAGTTTTTGTACTGAGTGCGGTGCTACAATTTCCGCGCAGGCAGTCCAACAGATTATGGGCGCGCCATTAAGACAGGGGCAACCTCAAAACGGTTATGTTCAAAGTAGAACAAAAAAGAAAAATTCAAAGGCTTTGATCATAGTTTCAATAATTACGGGAGCCGTTGCTCTGGCATTGATTGCAACTCTTGCAATTATGGCTATAACAGGTGCTTTTGGAGAAACTGATGATCATGATTCACCTAAAAAGCCATCGTCAGGAAATACTGTTGTAGTTGAAAACAGTCCTTTTGACAGTATAACTGTTGAATTTTCCGGCGAAAACGGTAAAGGTGTTGCAGTTTTGGTTGTAAATGATAAAAACGCATCAATTAACGGAGATGATTTTACCATCGAAAATAACGGCAATCTTAAAAACGGTGATATTGTTACCGTAACTTTTGATGACGGTAAGAAAAAGGAAAGCGCTACCTATACAGTTTATTCTTTAACTGAATCTGCAACTCAGGAAAGCACGCCTGCGCCTCAGGGAAAAGTAGTTAATCCCTTTGAGTATGTTGATATTTATTTTATGGGCACAAATGGTAAAGGTTCTGCATATATAAGCACCATATCTTCTGAGTTCAGTGCAATTTATTATCGTCTTGAAGGCGCTAACGGAACACTGAAAAACGGCGATAGAGTAATTGTTAAATTTGATAAGGAACAGTTTGCCATTTATCATCCGGAATATACGATCTTAAATGATTCTTATGCATACACAGTAAGCGGCCTTGAAGGCAATTTGGCAGAAGTGCCCGATACCGGTTTGCCTTACGATCTTCAGGTGGAAGGATCTGCTAACGGATATATTTTGCCTTATTCCAACGTCAGATATTATGATGAAGCATTTTTATCTACACTTACCGATAAGCAACTTAAATTTGCAAGAAATGAAATCACCGCGCGTCACGGAAGAAAGTTTGTAACTGCAGAATTGCAGAATTATTTTGAAACAACGCCTTGGTATGTTGCAACCTATGAGCCAACATATTTCGATAAATATATTTTCGAAACTATGAACGAATATGAAAAGGGAAATATGGAAATTATTAAGAAGATCGAGCAGGCAAGAAAGGCTAACTAAAATGAAAAAGATCAGATTATCGGCGGTGATAATTGTTTTATGCGTTCTTCTTGCAGGCTGTGAGAAAAATGAAATTATTGAAATAAATAACGTTACGGAAGAGCCTGCACCCACTGTAACGGCAACGCCTTTTGTTACCGAAACACCTATGGCCACCCATGAAGTTATGGTACCGGGAAAAACAGATGAGCCTATACAAACAAGAAAACCCGTTATACTTCCTTCTGTAACAGAAAGTCCGACACCGCAAGCAAAACCAACGGCAACTCCTACGGAAGAAAAGAGCAACGTATATCTTAATGATGCTTGGGAATTTGCTGAATTTTCAGAAATAAATTCAGGTTATGCGGTGCTGTATAGAGCACAGAAAAACAGGAAAAATATTGTTATCGGCGTAAATGCGGGACATGGTACAAATGGCGGAACAAGCAAAAAAACATATTGTCATCCTGATAAAACACCAAAACTTACAAGCGGAACAACTGCGGCGGGAAGCGTAAAGGCCGTTGCAGTTTCAGGCGGTATGACTTTTAGTGACGGAACACCTGAAAAGAAAGTAACGTTGAGGACTGCACAGATATTAAGGGATTTATTGCTTGAAGACGGATATGATGTACTGATGCTCCGCGATGGCGACGATGTTCAACTTGATAACGTTGCAAGAACTGTTATATGTAATAACGTTGCCGATTGTCATATTGCCATTCACTTTGACGGCGATGGTCTTAAATACGATAAAGGCTGTTTCTATCTTGCGGCACCTGAAGGTTTGAAAAAGATGTATCCCGTATCTGAAACGTGGCAAAAAAGTCATGCACTTGGCGATTCTATTATAGAGGGACTTAGCGATAAGGGAAATAAAATTTTCAATAAGGGAACTACTAAACAGGACCTTACACAGACTTCTTACAGTAAAGTTCCCTCTGTTAATATTGAACTTGGAAATCAAAGTTCAAAACATGATGATGAATCTCTTTTAAAAATCGCACAAGGCCTAAAAGCCGGAATCGATAAATATTTTTCATAAAGAACTAAAGATCACCTGCGTGTCAGGTGATTTTTCTCTTAAATTTAAAAAATTCCAACAAAATCGCAAAATAACAGTTTACTTATTTTGATAAAAGGTGTATTATATTATGTGATAAAATTTCGCATAGTGCGGATTTTAATAAATAATACGGGTAGGCTGAAAAATTTTTCGGTAGACCGTAAAATATTTAGGAGGAATTTTTTATGGCAAGAAAGTTCAAAACCATGGACGGTAACAATGCTGCTGCTTATGTCAGCTACGCATTTACTGAGGTTGCAGGTATTTATCCTATCACACCTTCAAGCCCCATGGCAGACTATGTTGATCAGTGGTCAGCAGCAGGTCAGAAAAACATCTTTGGCACAACTGTAAAGGTTGCAGAAATGCAGTCAGAAGCAGGTGCTTCCGGTACAGTACACGGCTCATTGGCAGCAGGTGCACTTACCACCACTTACACCGCATCACAGGGCTTACTTCTTATGATCCCCAACATGTACAAGATCGCAGGTGAATTATTACCTTGCGTGTTCCATGTTTCCGCTCGTACAGTTGCAAGCCACGCACTTAACATTTTCGGTGATCATTCAGACGTTTATGCTTGCCGTCAGACCGGCTTTGCTATGATGGCTGAAACAAATACACAGGAAGTTATGGACTTAGGTCCCGTTGCTCACCTTGCTTCAATCGAAGGCAGAGTACCCTTCCTTAACTTCTTTGACGGTTTCCGTACATCTCATGAACTTCAGAAGGTTGCAGTTTGGGATTACGAAGATCTTAAGGAAATGTGCGATATGGATGCTGTTGAAGCATTCCGTAAGCGTGCACTTAACCCTGAACGTCCCGTAATGCGTGGTAGCCACGAAAACGGTGATATCTTCTTCCAGCACAGAGAGGCTTGTAACGCATACTACGATGCAATCCCCGCTATCGTTGAGAAGTATATGGACAAGGTTAATGCTAAACTTGGCACAGATTATAAGTTATTCAACTACTACGGCGCACCTGATGCTGAGCGTGTAATCATCGCTATGGGCTCAATCTGCGACGTTGCAGAAGAAGTTATCGATTACCTTACCGCTCAAGGCGAAAAGGTTGGTTTAGTAAAAGTTCGTCTTTACAGACCTTTCTCAGCAGAAAAGCTTGTTGAAGCTATCCCTGCAACTGCAAAGAACATCGCTGTTCTTGACAGAACTAAAGAGCCCGGTGCTCTTGGAGAGCCTCTTTATCTTGACGTTATTGCTGCTCTTGAAGCAAAGGGCGTTAAGGCAAACGTTATCGGCGGCCGTTATGGCTTAGGTTCAAAGGATACACCTCCTGCAAGCGTATTTGCAGTATTTGATGAACTTAAGAAGGACGCTCCCAAGAAGATGTTCACCATCGGTATTGTGGATGACGTTACAAACCTTTCACTTGAAGAAAAGCCTGCTCCCAACACAGCAGCAGAAGGCACAATCGAGTGCAAGTTCTGGGGTCTTGGCGGTGACGGTACCGTTGGTGCTAACAAAGACTCCATTAAGATCATCGGTGACCATACTGATAAGTACGTTCAGGCTTACTTCCAGTATGACTCAAAGAAGACCGGTGGTATCACAATTTCTCACCTTCGTTTCGGCGATAAGCCCATCAAGAGCCCCTATTACATCAATAAGGCTGACTTCGTTGCTTGCCATAACCCCTCATATGTTGAAAAGGGATTCAGAATGGTAAATGACGTTAAGCCCGGCGGGTCATTCCTTATCAACTGCCAGTGGGATGCAAAAGAGCTTGAAGAAAAGCTTTCAGGCGAAGCAAAGAGATATATTGCTAACAACAATATTAACCTTTACACAGTAAACGCTATTGACCTTGCTGCTGAAATCGGCTTAGGCAAGCGTACAAATACAGTTCTTCAGTCCGCATTCTTTGCACTTTCCAACGTTCTTCCCCGTGAAGAAGCTATCGGCTACATGAAGGAAAAGGCACAGAAGTTCATGAAGAAGGGTAAAGAAATCGTTGAAATGAACGAAAAGGCTATTGATGCCGGTGCTACTGCATACGTTAAGATCGACGTTCCCGAATCATGGAAGAATGCTGAAGATAAGGCTGAAGCTCCCACAACAAAGGGTAGCGCAAAGCTTATCAAGATGGTTGACGGCATTATGAAGCCCGTTGGAAAGATGAACGGTGATCTTCTTCCCGTTTCTGCTTTCGTTGATCATGCTGACGGTACATTTGAGCAGGGCGCATCTGCATATGAGAAGCGTGGTGTTGCAGTTATGGTTCCCGCTTGGGATAACACAACTTGCGCACAGTGCAACCGTTGCTCATTCGTTTGCCCCCACGCAACTATCCGTCCCTTCGCATTAAGCGCTGAAGAAGCTGCAAATGCACCTGCAAATCTTCTTAAGGGCAAGCGTCCTGCTGCTCCCAAGACAGATTATGTATATACTCTTGCTGTATCACCTCTTGATTGTATGGGTTGCGGTGTGTGCGTAGGCGTATGCCCCACAAACTCACTTAAGATGGTATCCCGTGAATCACAGGATAATATGCAGGAAGTATTTGATTACTGTGTTGAAACAGTTACAGAAAAGCCTGAAACTGTTGCAAACCTTAACCTTGTTGGCAGCCAGTTCAAACAGCCTCTCTTAGAGTTCTCAGGCTCCTGCGCAGGTTGTGCTGAAACTGCTTATGCTCGTCTTATTACCCAGCTCTTCGGTGACAGAATGTACATCTCCAACGCTACAGGCTGTTCATCAATTTGGGGTGGACCTGCTGCAACAAGCCCCTACACAGTAAATAAGGAAGGTCATGGTCCTGCTTGGGCTAACTCCTTGTTCGAAGATAACGCTGAACACGGCTACGGTATGTACCTTGGTCAGAAGGCTATCAGAAACCGTCTTATCGATCAGGTTACTGAAATGGCTGAATCAGACAAGGCAAGTGATGATTTCAAGGCTGCTGCAAAAGCATATCTTGATACATTAAATGATGGCAAGGCAAACGCTGTTGCTACAAAGGCACTTGTTGTTGAACTTGAAAAGGCTGCAGAAGAAGGATGCCCTGTTGCTCCTCAGATCCTTGCAAGCAAAGAGTACCTCTCCAAGAAGTCCGTATGGATCTTCGGTGGTGACGGTTGGGCATACGATATCGGCTTCGGCGGTGTTGACCACGTTCTTGCTTCAGGCGAAGATGTAAACATCATGGTATTTGATACTGAAGTTTACTCCAACACCGGTGGTCAGGCTTCAAAGGCTTCACAGATCGGTCAGGTTGCACAGTTCGCTGCTGCAGGTAAGGCTATCGCAAAGAAGAGCCTTGCAGAGATCGCTATGAGCTATGGCTATATCTACGTTGCACAGATCGCTATGGGTGCTGATATGAACCAGACACTTAAGGCTATCCAGGAAGCTGAAGCATATCCCGGACCCTCACTTATCATCGGTTATGCACCTTGCGAAATGCACTCCATCAAGGGCGGTATGATCCACTGCCAGGAAGAGATGAAGAAGGCTGTTGACTGCGGTTACTGGCATATGTTCCGCTTCAACCCCGCAAACGAAAAGCCCTTCACAATCGACTCCAAGGAGCCCACAACAGATTATAAGGAGTTCATCCTCAACGAAGCACGTTATTCTTCACTTACACGTTCCTTCCCCGAGCGTGCAGAAGAACTCTTCAACCTTGCTGCTGAAACTGCAAAGAAGAAGAGAAAGCATCTTGAGAAACTTCAGGCTCTCTATAACGACTAATTTATTCAGAGCGTGAGAAATCCCTGAAACCAAATCCCCGAAAATTTTTCGGGGATTTTTTCTATGTTGTAGGCGGGATGAAAACTCCGTCATTTACCATAATGTAAACTTCCTCGTTTTCACCCACCTACGCCTTGAATTTCAGGTTTTCTCGCACTCTGAAGGCTACGATGAAAATTACTTCTGTGATTAACCACACGTGCATTGCCTTGCAATATTTTTTAGGCTCTGGCCGAGCACGAGAATTCTCTGAAAACAAATCCCCGAAGAAATTTTCTTCAGGGATTTGTTGTGTGTGCCAAAGTATTGTGTATAAAAAAGATGCTGAAACAAAAGGAGAACCTTATTGCTCATTAAAGTTTCCAGTTCGGTGTCAGGGGGCCGTTATACAACATGGTTTGCTCCTTTTCACCAAAGGGCAGAAGTTCTTCCTCAAGTTCGTCGATTTTTTGAAGCTTGTCGTAAACATAGTTTAAAATTCGTTTTTTGCAGGATTTAGTGCGAAGAAGAAGGCCGCCAAGAGCGGTTTCATGAGGATCAAAGCCTTGAGGCTTATTTTCCTTCATCCATTGAGCTTCAAAAGCCTCAATGAATTCGCACAAAAGCTTTTCAACCTGGGCATAATCATTTAATGCAAGAGCTTTTAGCTTTTCTTTATCTCCACTTTTGTATGCTTGACGGGTTTTTACACCTAATTCGGGAGACAAGGGGACGGTTCTCTTGTCTCCTTTCGGAAGCACAAGTAAAAAACAGTCCTTTGTGAGACCAAAACATTAAACAGGCTTGAAAATCAAACTTGTTTTTCTGTATATGTCGAGTTTCATTTTAAAAACAAATAAAATAAACAGTGCAGTAAATTATTTGATGAAAATGCAATAAAAAGTTTAGTATAAGTAAAAAATAAAAGGTAAATCACTAAACTTTTGCAAATATATTCTTCAAATATAATAATTGAATATAAAAAATAAAAACGTTCAGAACTCTGTTGTGGCAAGGGTTTTGAACGTTTTTTTACTAACACGGAAATTTGTCGAATAGGGAATAAAAAAACTCTTGACTTTTGGCGTAGTATTGATATAATGTATCTATCTTTTAAGTTTAGCAAAAATAAACTTTTTGTTTAAATAGAGGTGTTTTTTATGATGCTGGGTGAAAAAATAAAAATGTTAAGGATTCAGCACGGGCTTACTCAGGAAGAACTTGCTAACCGCTGTGAACTTTCAAAAGGCTTTATTTCTCAGGTTGAACGTGATCTTACAAGCCCCAGTATTGCTACACTTATAGATATTCTTGAATGTCTTGGTACAAATCTAAAGGATTTCTTTTCGGAGGAAACCGAAGAAAAGATAGCCTTTACAAGCGAAGACTATTTTGTTAAAGAGCAGGAAGACATTTCTGTTACATGGCTTGTTCCCTCTGCACAGAAGAACTCAATGGAGCCTATTATCGTTGACCTTAAAGGCAATACCAAAACGGAAGTGGATGATCCCCACGATGGTGAAGAGTTCGGTTACGTTTTATCGGGCAAAATTTTCGTTGTTTGCGGTAAGGTCCGAAAAAAATGCAAAAAAGGTGACAGTTTCTATTTTAATTCCAATCAGCCACATTATATTGAAAATGCAGGTAATACTGAGGCTACGGTGCTCTGGATAAGCACACCGCCCAGCTTTTAAAGGAGAATTCTATGAAAAAAATTATTGTTGATTTAAAAAACATTTCTAAAAGCTATGACGGCGAAACTGTGCTTAACGACATAAGCCTTTATATCCGCGAAAATGAGTTTATGACTCTTTTGGGTCCATCAGGTTGCGGAAAAACCACAACGTTAAGAATTATCGCTGGTTTTGAAACACCTGATACGGGCGAAGTGTATTTTGAAGATAAGGTTTTAAACGATATTCCGCCTTATAAAAGAAATATCAACACCGTTTTCCAGAAATACGCGCTTTTTCCTCATTTAAACGTATATGAAAACGTTGCATTCGGTTTACGTCTTAAAAAAGTTAAAGACGATGTTATCCGCGTGCGCGTTAAGGAAATGCTTGCGATGGTAAACCTTAAAGGTTTTGAAAAGAGAAATATTAATACTCTTTCAGGCGGTCAGCAGCAGCGCGTTGCCATTGCCCGTGCTCTTGTAAATGTCCCTAAAGTGCTTCTTTTAGATGAGCCTTTAGGCGCACTGGATTTAAAATTAAGAAAAGATATGCAGAACGAACTTAAAAACATTCAGCATAAAACGGGAATTACCTTCATTTATGTTACACACGATCAGGAAGAAGCACTTTCCATGTCAGATACCGTTGTAGTTATGGCTGATGGAAAGATTCAGCAGATCGGCACTCCCACAGATATATATAACGAGCCTAAAAACGCTTTCGTTGCTGACTTTATCGGCGAATCAAATATTGTTGACGGTGTTATGCTTGATGACTTTAAGGCAAAATTTTCGGGTCATGTATTTGAATGTCTTGATAAGGGCTTTGAGAAAAACGAATCTGTCGATATTGTTGTAAGACCTGAAGACGTTGACGTTGTTTCTTTAGATAAAGCAATGCTTAAAGGTACGGTTACTTCCGTTACTTTTAAAGGTGTTCACTACGAGATCATTGTTGATATCGGCGGTTTCAAGTGGATGATACAGACTACCGACTACGTTGGTGTAGACGAAAAAATCGGTCTTTATATTGAGCCTGATGCCATTCACGTTATGAAAAAATCAGAATATTCAGATATGTTCGGTGACTATTCCTCATTCTCCGATGAATTTGAAGAACTTTCCGATGCCACGGAGGTAATTGAGGAATGAAGAAAAACTCATTTATGAAGCAGATCTCAGCCACACCTTATTATGTGTGGGCGGCTCTGTTTATAATCGTGCCGATAATCTATGTTCTGTATTATTCTTTTACAGATGCAAACGGCAATTTTGCAGGCTTTGAAAATTTTGAGATAATAGGCCATTATTCATCAACGTTTCTGTTATCTTTAATGATGGCATTTATTGCAACGGTGGTATGCCTTTTGATCGGATATCCGCTTGCCTTTGCGATTTCAAGAACGAAGCCTTTAACACAAAAAATTTTAATAATGCTCGTTATGCTTCCCATGTGGATAAACTTTATTATCCGCACCGATTCCATTGCAATTTTATTGGAAAAGAACGGACTTATCAATCAATTTTTAGGTCTGTTCGGTATGCACGTTGAACTTATGGATACGCGTTTTGCCGTTATTGTGGGTATGATCTATGACTTTTTGCCTTATATGATCCTGCCTATATATTCGGTTTTAACGAAACTTGATATAAAACTTGTTGAGGCGGCAAGAGATCTTGGCTGTAATGCATTTCAGGCACTTGTTAAAGTTATTATGCCGTTAAGCGTTTCAGGTATTATTTCAGGAATTACAATGGTTTTTGTGCCTTGCGTTTCAACTTTCTACATTTCACAACGTTTAGGCGGTGCAAATACCTATCTTATCGGTGATGCTATTGAAGCAAGAATGTTATCAATTTCTGCCGATTACAATAAAGGCGCAACCCTTTCTTTTGTACTGATGATCTTGATCGTTGTAAGCACGCTTATCATGAATCACTATTCTGATGAGGAAGATACTACCGCGGCAGGAGGGTTTCTTGGATAATGAAAAGCAGTAAATTTTATATAACCCTTTGTTTTGTGCTTATGTATGCGCCTATTGTAATATTAATATTCTTTTCCTTTAACGCACTGGAAAGTACGGGCGTGTTTGGCGGATTTTCTCTTAAATGGTATGAATCCATTCTGCAAAATGAACTTGCAAAGGAAGCACTTATAAATTCCCTTATAATCGCGATTTCATCATCAGTTGTTGCAACTGTTATCGGTACTTTTGCCGCCATTGGTATCTCGAAAATTAAAAGCAAGTTTATTAAAGGCAGTGTTATGACAATTACAAATATCCCAATGGTAAATCCCGAAATTGTTACTGCAGTTTCAATGGCATTTTTGTTTATGGGAACGCTTGCAACTTTCGGTTTTATTAAGAATGACGATACCATTGATATGATAAGTCTTCTTATCGCACATACCACCTTTGGTCTGCCTTATGTAATCCTTTCCGTTTTGCCAAAAATCAAGCAGATGGATAAATCACAGACTGAGGCGGCACTTGATCTTGGATGCAAACCTTTTCAGGCATTTTTTAAAGTGGAACTTCCTCAACTCATGCCGGGAATTATAACGGGAATGATAATGGCTTTTACTATGTCCTTTGATGATTTCGTTATAAGTTATTTTGTTCGTCCAAAATCAACGGTACAAACACTTCCTTTGCTTATTTATTCAATGACCGGTAAAGGCACGGTTACACCTGATATGTATGCCCTTTCAACCTTTATGATAGTTGCTATTTTTGCGTTATTGATTCTTGCAAACCTTGCAGGCTCAAGGCAGGAATTGAAAGCAAAAAGTGAAGCAAAAAGATTAAAAAAACAACAGGAGGCAAAAAAATGAAAAAAATTCTTTCTGTTGTTTTTGTGATGATTCTTTTGCTTTCTGTTTTTTCGGGCTGCGAACAAGAACAGAATGAAACTGTAGTTCTTAATGTTTTTAACTGGGGCGAATATATTTCCGATGGTGAAGGTTCTTGGGAATATGAAGATGAAAACGGCAACGTTATTGAAGTTCCGTATCTTGATATAAATGAGGAATTTGAAAAGTATTATGCCCAAAAGTTTCCGGGGAAAAAGGTTGAGGTAAACTATACAACATATTCTTCCAATGAAGAAATGTATGCAAAAATGACTACCTCGGATGCATCTTATGATATAATTATTCCATCGGATTATCTAATACCCAAACTTATTGAAGAAAAACTTATTCAGCCTATCAATATTGAAAATATTCCTAACTATAAAAATATTGGCGAACAGTATATTGCAGAAAATGTTGCGTATATTGAAGAAAATGGCGTAAGAACTTATTATTCGGCAACTTATACCTTTGGTAAAGTAGGTATAATTTATAATAAGACGCTTCTTGAAACCGCCTTTGAAGATTTTTCCCAGGAAGAATTTGAAAAAGAAGGCTGGGGCGTTCTGTGGAATGAGAAATATAAAGATTTAGGTATTTTGCAGTTCAATAACTCCCGTGATGCTTTTGCAACGGCACAGTTCATGCTTATGGCAAAAGACGGTTATGATGGTGAGGTAAGTTATATTAATAAGTCAATTTCGGATGTTGACGGAAAAGATATATATGATCGTTCCCTTGAACTGTTGAAACAACAACAGCCTTTAATACAAAAGTACGTTATGGACGAAGTTTTCAATAAAATGGAAACGGGCAATGCCGCCATTGCGCCTTATTACGCAGGCGATTACTTTACCATGACTTGGAACTGTGAAGATTATGAACTTTGTTTGTTCTATCCTGAAGAAGGATCAAACTCGTTCCTGGACGGAATGTGCATTCCCACAAGTTCAAAGCATCCCGAAATTGCTGAAGAATATATCAATTTCATGCTTTCTGTTGATGAAGATCCAACAAAAAATATTGCGGCAATAAATGCGGAATATATTTGCTACGGTACGCCTAATATAAAAGTTCAGGAAGATCCCAGTTATATTTATTTTGTTGAAAATGAAATGCATGAAGAAGGCTATGACATTCTTTACGGAGAAGGTATCTTTGATTTTAAAACAGAAGGGTTTGATTGCCTTGATGTTGATACGCAAAACTATCTTAATGAGTGTTGGGATTCATTAAAAATTCAAGATAGTGATTATGGAATCATTATGCCGGCGATCTGCATAATTCTTATTGCTATAATTGCGATTGTTCTGGTCTTGAATGCCATTGAAAAGCGTCGCAGGGCAAAGTATTGGGATTAATTATGAAGCAAAAACTTGATTTTTCTTTGACTTGCTGTTTTACTGGGCACAGAGTTATTCCGCAAAAAGATGTTAAAGACCTTGAAAAAGCACTGCTTGAAAATATTGATATGCTAATAGATGCAGGAGTCAAACATTTTATCTGCGGCGGTGCATTGGGGTTTGATACTCTGGCGGCAGAAGCGGTATTAAAAAAGAAAGAGCAGTATAGTGATATTTTTCTTGAAATAGCCGTTCCATGCAAAAATCAGGATAGTAAGTGGAACAGTAAACAAAAGGAAAAGTATGCTCAAATACTTGCATCTGCCGATAAAGTAACGGTACTATTTGAAAAATATGTTACGGGTTGCATGCACTTCCGCGATGCTTTTATGGTGGATAATTCCGATATTATTATTACCTATTACCGCGGACGTCCCGGCGGAACACAATACACTTATCTTTATGCCGAAAGCAGAGGACTTAAAATTATAAATTTATAGGAACAGTGCAGTTTAACTGCACTGTTTTTTTGTTTTTTGTATAAAAAAGTAAATTACGGACATTAACGCATATAAAATTCAGGCATTTTTATATTTTTATTAAAACTTTTGAAACATTTTTTTGACACAAATGCAATAATGTTGTATAATGTAAAATAGGTAAGTGTATATAAAAGAAAGGAATAAATAATTATGAAAAAACTATTGAGCGTTGCGCTTATATTTACATTGCTTTTGTCATGTGTAAATATGGGTATAACTTTCGCAGTAGGCGAAAACGGTGGCTCATCAAGCACGAATATCGATATGTCAACAGTTTTTGATGAGTATAATCTTTTGCCCGAAAAGGATTCTACTTTTGAAAGCGGAACAACTTCCTGGAGCGCTTTAGGAAGCGGAAGTATTGCCGTTGAAGCGAATCCTTCAGGCGAAGGCAAAGTTATGTCTTTTTCAGGATATTCTAACGCAAGCACTTATTTTTCACCAAAGATTGATATTAGAAGTATAGTGCAAAGTGAAGTTAAGGCTGCGGGATACGTGTATATCTATATGGAGATATATTGTACCAATACTTTAACGGGAGGTGTGCGCATCCGTACAAATACTGCTAACGGATATTCTAAGTGCACAACAGACGGAAAAACATATTGCTCATTGGGCAGTGTTGCTACTACAGCAAATGTATGGTCGCCTATTGAAGTTGTGATGCCCATAACAGAAAGCGATCTTACTTCTACGGAACCGTGGAATCTTTGCCTTGACGGAATCGTTACACCTGCTAACGGTGCAAAGATATATTTTGATAATATCTTTGTTGGCACAGTTTCGCCCGTTTCAGGTGCACATACTGATATTCCCGAAAAAACTCCCATAACAAGATCAAGTTATACAAAGATCGGTACGCTTCGTTGGGATGCTTTTTCAAAGTCAGGTATAGAGGGCACTCCTGCAACTCAGGTAGCCAAAGTACTTTCACCTAAAGAATATCACAACCAAGCACCTTTCTTTGCCAATGTTAATGCTGACGGTACTGTATCATTCCCTGAATATACTGTTGAAACATGGGAAAAAGAGGCACAGTATGCCCATGATGCAGGTCTTGATTATTTTGCATATCTTTGGTATGAAACAACCTCAGATATGTCGCAGGCAAGAAAAATGCACCTTTTAAGCGATAAGAAAGATCTTATCGAAATGACAGGTGTTCTTGAAACCATACGCTCTATTACCGCAATGAACGAAATGTTCAATGCCATGAAAGATTCAGTGTGGTTAAGAATTGATAACAGACCTGTTGTTTTCCTTTACAGTCTGCCCGAGTGGGATGCGGCATCTGTTAAGACACTCCGTCAGATGGCGGCAAATGCAGGTGTTACCGAATCACTTTATATAATCGGTATGTACACTCAATACGATGATCTTGATACTGCTTATGCTATGGATGTTGATGCTCTTTCCTGGTATTCTTACGCTGCAAAGATGCAGGGTATGCCTTATAGCGATTATGCTTTAGCGGAAGAACAACTTGTTGAAAAAATGCTCACAGCATCGTCTTCAAAATACGATCATCAGGTAGTACCTTGCTTCTCCGCAGGCCGCGACTCCCGCGCACGTATCCAGACGGGTGTTTCTTGGGTTGACGGTGATCCCAATGCTGAAAATGATATTGATAAGCCTTATGCAAACAGATATTCGCTTCAGCCTACCGTAGGTGAATTAAGAGATCATATCGCAACCATATATAAACTCAGCGAAAAGTATGCTTCAAAAACACAACCTAACCTCATTTGTTCCTATGCTTGGAACGAACACGAGGAGGGCGGATGGCTTTGTCCTACTCTTGAATGTGATGAAGACGGTAACGTGATTCTTGATGCTAACGGTAATCCTACCGCAAACACAGACCGTCTTGACGCATTTAAGGAAGTTGTTGATTCTCTCCGTGAAGAATCGCACGTAACAAAACCCACGGCAGCACCCGATGCAACAAAAGCATTCTTTAACGGCAACGCTGAATATGGCATTACAAATTGGGGCAATATTCATGCAGGCTCTATCGGATACGTTCAGCCCGGTGCCAACGGAACGAATAATGCTGTAAGACTTATCCCCGATACTTCAAGTAAATACAGTTCTATTGCTTTTGATTTAGGTCCTGCAATAGTAAATGATGCAGATTATTATTATGGCGGATGCGGTGCAGGTACTTATACAGTTACCTTCTATGCAAAAGCAGAAGCAGGATATTCGGGAAAATTCAACGTTTTACTTAACTCACAATGCCATCTCGGTGCAAATGAGGTAAGAAACCACCTTGGATATACCGAAGGTGATGGCAACTATGCAAATAATACTTATTTCGGCGCTACATCAGGCACGCAGATAACTATGACTGATCAGTGGACTAAATATACTGCTACCTTCAAAATTTCTGCTGATTGGCTTAATATGATGGCTAAGGTACGCAGAAGCGCGCATCCTCGGGCAGCAAAGGCATATAACCTTTCACTCCGTCTTGACGGCTCAGGTACGGATATGGCTTATAGCGCAGGTGAGTTCTTCGATTATTACATTGACGAAATTACAATAACAAACAGCGCTTCAGCGGTTCCAACACCTACACCCATACCCAATAATGTTGCGCAGTCAACACCTACGCCTACACCCATTCCTCAAAATAGCGTAATAAACTATCTTGAGTATAAAGTAAATGGTGAGGAAGTTACAATTACCGGTAGTGATAGAGATATTCATGGCGAAGTTATAATTCCTTCAACTATCGAAGGTCATCCCGTTACCGCAATCGGAAAAGATGCTTTTGAGCATGCGGCGAAACTTACGGGTATAACCATTCCCGACACAGTTAAGTATATAGGTGATTCGGCCTTTGAAAGATGCTTTAATCTTAAAAAAGTAAATACACCAACTTCTATTGAGCATATGGGAAGACATGCTTTCTGCGGTTGCGAAAGTTTAACGGGTAATATTATCATTCCAAGCACAATGAAGTCAATAAGTCAATATTCATTCTATAATTGCTCAAGCCTTAAAAACGCAAACTATCATGGTACGGAAAATAATTTTAAAGAAAACGTAACAGTTGCAGGTTATAATACTGCACTTACAAACGCTCTTACTTATACAGCAGGTGATATTCAGGGTGCGGTCCTTAATCTTGGATCAACGCTTACGCTTGACTATTATGCAACCTTTGATGTTGATATTAACGACGTGTTTATGCGTTTTACATCATCAAGTGGCAGAGTAACTGAAGTTAAGGGCAAATATGATTCAAATTATAAGATGTATAAGTTCAGTTATGAGAAAATAAACCCTCAGTGCATGAACGATCTTATTACCGCAGAACTTGTACATAATGATGGTTCAATTCTTGCAGTAAAGGAAAATTACAGCGTAAAACTTTATTGCGACAGACAGATGAACAAAACTGCCCAGGAACTTGGATATACCTCAATGCAGTATGAAGCATTCAAAAAACTTCTTGCAGATATGCTTGTTTACGGTGCTGAAGCACAGAGGTATAAGGAATATCGCACAGATGCTCTTGCAGACAGTTCAAACTGGGTTAAAAATTATAAGAGCACGTTCGGCGCGCCCATTGGAACAAGAATTATTGAAGGCAACACAGACCAAAACAATAAAGTTAAGTCATTGGGCCTTCGCATGGCAAACGTAAACAATATATACTTTAAGTTGATCCTTGAAGATTCAACAAAAATATATCTTAATGACGTTGAAGTTAGCCGTACAAGTCTTAAGAAAAATTCTGACGGCACTTATACTTTATATTCAGAAGATATTAAAGCAACTGATTTTGATAAAGTATATACCATTAAACTTGTAAAGAACGGCTCTACCGTAAGTACTGTATCCTATAATATGTATTCATATATTCAGTCAAAATATCAGGATGCAGCAGTAGGCGCAATCGTTCAGGCACTGTATAATTACGGCGCTCAGGCTAAGGCATATATCAAAGCAGTAAATAATATGGATGGCGATTTCGATATCGGTGAAGAAGATGATCTTTTAGCACCTGAAGCTGAAACCATCAGCAAAGCTAACAGCACCTTTGAAGGAATCACTTCAGCATCGCAGACAAATTGGTCAACAATGGGAAACACTGTTACAAACAGCCTTAGAGTGGAAGACGGCAACCAATTCCTTGTTTCAACATATGCTGAAAACGCTGCCGCTTATAATACTCCCATGTTTAACATTATGCCCTATATTAAGCAAGAAGGCGCATATACCATCACTTTTAGGTTCAAGGTAACAACAAGGGGCGACGTTGCTGAAACCACCTTGTCTAACATTATAAGAACAGGCGGAGAAACGTCTTTCTCCACAGCACATGGCAGTAACTTCTATAAAGGATTATCTACTATGACCGCTGAAAACGGTGTATGGTACACCCGTTCTGAAACTATCGAAGTTCTTGAAGGTGATATCGGTCTTGGCTCATATTGGAACTTTGGTTTCCATCAGGTAACAGTATCTGAACTTGCGGAAATCTGCATTGACGATTTCAAAATTACAGGTACTACCATTGAAAAAGAAGAACCTGTGACAGTTTCTTATGCAGAAACCTGGAGATCCAACGAAATAACACTTGTTTCCGATACAAAGTACAGCGATCCTTACCGTATGGTAAACGTTGATCTTATTCTTACAAACGGTGAAGTAACCTATACAGTTCCCGGCTTCTGGGATGGCGGCGAGATCTGGCGTGTTCGCTTTATGTGCCCCACAGCAGGTCAATGGACTTATACCACCGTATGTACAGATACTGAAAACTCAGGCTTACACAACCAAACGGGTAATTTGACTTGCGTTGAATATACGGGTGACCTTGAACTTTATCAGCGCGGTCACGTTAAGGTTGAAGATAACGTTAAGTACTTTATGTATAATGACGGAACACCTTTCTTCTACCTTGCAGATACCCATTGGAACCTTGGTAATGAAACTCTTGAAATGGTAGAAACCATTGCTGATAACAGAGTCGAGCTTGGTTATTCAGTTATTCAGTCCGAGCCCTTAGGCCATAAATTCTTCTTTAGAGACGGTATCTCAATGTCAGATATTCCTCATTTAAGGGAGTATGATGAAAAATTCAGGATCATCGCTGATCACGGTCTTACACACGTAAACGCATCATTCTTCTATCCCTCTGAAATGACCACCTTTATCAATAACTTTGGAGGTTTCTCAGAAACTGTTGTTGGAACTGCAACACACTCAACGGGCGAATATGAAATGTATGATATTTCAGATTCGGTTAAGGAAGAACTTGAACGTGCCTGCCGTTATTGGGTAGCAAGATACTCATCTTTCCCCGTAATGTGGTCTCTCGGTCAGGAGGTTGACAGCGACTTCTTCTGGAACAGAACCGGCTTTAACGGTCATGAAAAATGGAGTTATGTAAATAACCCCTATCACTACGTTGCAGAATATATTTCCAAGTATGATCCCTATGACAGTCCTCTTACTGCTCATATGGAAGGTCAGTCTTCTATCGGCGGTGTTTCAGGTTCATCCTTCAGAGATATGGAAGAACACGATTTCTTTGCAATGCAATGGTCGCCTTCACTTACCAATGAAAATAACAACCATCTCTACGCAAGGGATGCTTGGGAGAACGGTCAGGGCAAGCCTACCGTAAACTATGAAGGCAGATATTGCTATTTGTGGACAAAGAACTTCGGCGCCCGTGCACAAGGCTGGATCGCATATTTAGGCGGTGTTTACGGTTATGCCTGGGGCGGTCAGGATACCTGGAGTTATCTTAATACCTATGATGAAAATACAACTTCAAACGATGGTGTTGATACAATTACACCTGCAGAGAAGCAGGCGGCAACTTGGGAAGATTCGCTTACTTACCCCAGCGCAATTCAGGTTGGCTATATGAGACGCTTCTTTGAAGATACGGTTGGTGATTGGTGGAATCTTATCCCCAGATTTGATGATAAATCTTACCTTACACGTGCAACCGGTGCATATGCAAATATCGCATCAAATGAAGATAATACAAAGATAGTAGTTTACTTCTTTAACTTCTCGGATACGTCAGTAGGTGCAAAGCCCAACTCAACTAACTATGGTACGGCTACCGGTACTCTTAAGAATCTTGAATGGTTTACAAACTATAAATACGTATGGTTTGATCCCATCAACAATACTTACAGTGCAGAAGGCAGTTTGTACTCATACTTTGGTTCACTAACAATTCCCGCAAAGCCTGCCGGTACTGACTATGTACTTTATGTTTACAAATAATAGAAAACGATAAGTCTTTGCAACTGTATAAACAAAAATCCTCTCCGTTTTTTAACGGAGAGGATTTGTTTTTTTAAAAGACTAATTAAATTTAATGGGAGAGGATAATTCCATTACAGAAGAATCGTGAACAACTTTTACGGGGATTCCCGTTTCAGAATCAATATAAATCTTTGCGCTGTTTACTGAAAAATCGGTGTTAGGTCTTAATCTAACAACACGGCAGGAGTATTTGCCTGCTTTAACTGTTATTTCTTCA
>JAZULU010000041.1:0-2056 GCA_045603265.1 Clostridia bacterium | reverse complement strand
CTCGGTGGCTTTTCCTTTGTTGCGATGACCGTGAACACATATAAAAATATTAAAACCCCTGCATTGCAGGGGTTTTTGTTATGCTTCGATTTTTGCGATTCTTACAACTAAATCTTCTCCGTATTTATAGGGTTTTGCCTGGACGTTTACTTCGTCGCCGTTCTGGGCGAAATCTAAACTTTCGCCGTTATCAAGCCAGCAAACTGACTTGATTTTTTTCGTAAAATTAAATATGTTGTCGGGGGTAAATGCGTTGCCGATGGTTACGTTCGCATCGCCGTTAATGCTTAAATCGCTTATGAAAAGATAATAAGTATTACCGTTTTGAAGAATGAAATTATTAGGTTTATCTTTAATTTCAATATCGGTGGGATCGGGAAGATGCAAAGCTTCATCGTTTAGTTTGCTCCACTGTCCTAAAACTTCCAATGCGCCTTTGTCGATGGTGCGCAAACTTCCGTCTTTTTTTGGACCTACGTTAAAAAGGAAATTCGATTTATATCTGCGACAGGTGGCAAAACTGTTGATAAGATGGGACATGGACTTAAAGTTAAAGTCGTTTTCTGCATAACCCCAATGGCTTGCAAAAGTTTCGCACATTTCACTGGCGATATATTTAGGTGAGTTTTCAAGATTTATAGGCTGGGGACGACCGCGTTCAAAGGTAACACTGTCAAGTTCAATATGCCCCAGTTCACCGCGATGACCTAATCCCGTATTATTTATGATCATAGTATCAGGCTGATAACTTCTGATAAGGGAATAAAGAGCATCTTCTTCCCAATCTTCATTAGGCTTGCTCCACTTTCCGTCAAACCAGAAACCGCCTACTTTTCCGTAGTTTTTGCAAAGAATTTCCACACTTTTTCTTAAATACTTCAGATATTCTTTGAAATCATTATTAAAACTTTCTTCGTGCCAATCAAGAAGTGTGTGATAGAAAAAAGGAATAATGCCGTGCTTATTGCAGGCATCAACAAATTCTCTAACAAGATCACACCCACAATGGTGCGGAGCATCAAATGTGTTCAATCCGCATGTATCAAAAAGCGAAAAACCATCATGGTGGCGTGTTGTCAACGTTATGTATTTACAACCGGCGTCTTTTGCACTTAAAACAAGTTCTTCCGCCCAATCAGATTTAGGTGAAAATTTGTCTAACATCTTATTATATTCTTCCCATGGAATATTTAAGAGTTGCTTTGACCATTCGCCTTTTCCAAGAAAACTATACAAACCGAAATGTACAAACATACCGAATCCTAATTTTTCAAATTCTTTAATTCTTTTCTCAATGATCATAATTAAAACCGCCTTTCTGCTATAATATTATATAATGGCAAAATATCAAAGTCAATAAAAAGTCTTTAAGATTCTTATGTGAAAAATTACGCTTTACTGTCATATTTTTTGTATGACAATAATTTTGTTTGACAACGGAATATAAATATTGTAAAATATAGTCAACCCCGAATGTTTCCAATTATTGGATCGCTTGCGGGTGTAACTCAATGGCAGAGTTCTTGCTTCCCAAGCAAGCAACGCGGGTTCGATTCCCGTCACCCGCTCCATTTTTTCTCAAACCTGCCGGCGCAGGCTATTTTTTTGTTATATTATAAGGAGGGAATCCTATGTTTAATACCATCCTTTTTGATCTGGACGGCACCCTTTTGCCGATGGATCAGGAAGTTTTTATGGCAGCATATTTCAAAGCCCTGGCCGCCAAAGGTGCGCAGCACGGCTATGAACCCAAACAACTCATTGACACTGTTTGGGCAGGCACCAAGAAAATGTTCAAAAATGATGGGCAAATGACCAATGAAAAACTGTTCTGGAGTTATTTTGCTTCTGTTTATGGCGAAGAAAAGCTGGCAGACCAGACTATTTTTGATGATTTCTATGCCAACGAATTTGATGCGATCTCTGCCGCTTGCGGCCACGACCCTGCTGCTGCAGAAGCCGTGATGGAACTGAAAGAAATGGGCTTCACCCTGGCGCTTGCCACCAACCCCATCTTCCCACGCATCGCCACCCAGACCCGTATGCGCTGGGCAGG
>JAZULU010000040.1:0-3419 GCA_045603265.1 Clostridia bacterium | reverse complement strand
TATTGCAAAGATTTATCGTACTTTTTTATTCTACTGTTACTGTTCCATCCTCTTCAATGGAAATCTTCATTCCCGTTTTTACATATTCAAGGAACTCATCACCTAATGAATCGATAACGGGCATCTGAACGCCATCGCCTTCAAGCCATACGTCGGCTAAAATTGCACCTGCGCCTGCAAGAGAATCAATGGGAAGTGAAAAAAGCATACATGCAGGCTGTCGTTTCATTGAACATGCACAATAAAGAACAAGTCCGCCGGTTGTTGATCCGATTGTCTGTGGCAGGCAAAGTGCCTTTCCTGCCATTTGATGACCGTAAAGATCGGGGTTATTCTGATCGCCGCAGGTTGCGTTTTTATCGCCGAACTGTAATGCTTTCTGGAAGGAAGCAAGGGTATTAAGTCCACCATGTGAAACAAGTGCTTCTGCCGTTAATTTACCGGGTGTTACTACCCTACCTTTAAACTGTTTCATTACTTTTTGCCTCCCTTTGTGATCTCAACTAAAATCTCATCATCAGTATAATAACGAGCCGTTGTATAAGTGCGCAACTTGTTGCTTGAAGTAATAACGGGCATTTTACCTGAAAGAGGATTATTCATATACATCAAAGGACAGATATATGAAGTAATTACACCCGTTGCCTTTAAGCGTGCAGCATATTCAGTTTCATTAAATTCCTTTAAAACGGCAGGAGATGCAGTAAACACAGTAGGAATTACCACTTTCTTGTTACCTGCCTCTTTAAGAGATTTTTCAACGTTATCCGTCCACGTCTTTAACTGTTCAAGACTCATATGGGGACAACCGATGAAGCAAAGTTTTGGCTTTGCATCTTTATCTTTCCAGATAATGGGGTAGTTATCATAAACGCGTTGAAGTTCTTCATCGTCAATAACGTAAATCTGAGCATCTTCTTTAACAAGTTTTTCGCCCATTTCCTTGGCTTCGGGAGTAAGATTATCAATGTGATAAAGACCTACTGCACCATTTGATGCAGTTGCGGCACCAAAATCTTTAAGATATGTTTTTGCAGCATCATCAAGTTCGGTTCCAAGCCATTTATCAAGGCCTTTTACATACGGAACTGCTTCCATAACCTTCATGCCGATTGCTGAGCCTAAAAGTTGTGCTTCCGGCTTTTTAGTGGTTTTAATTTCAATTATCCAACTTGCCTTTCTTCCTTCATCGGTAAGAAGTCCGAAATAAGGTACATAGCCTAAAATGGAACCCATAATATCCATAATACCTGAATTGCGGTTGCAACGTGCGCCTAAAACGGAGTTTGCATATACAACTGCAGAAGATTCTGCCCATGAAAGAACGTCACCCTTTTCGGGAACATTGCCCATCTGTTCCATATAGCAGGTACATGAAAAAGCATCTTTATCCATAAGACCTAACTTATTAAGCTGACCTTCATAAAACTCCTGCTTTGAGTACATAAAGTTATTAAAAATAAAGTTCTGCAAGAAGTTAGCAGGCACGTTTTTATCAAGAGGTCTTGGATCGCAAGAAAATTTCTGTTTTGAAACTGCACCTTCTTCAATAAGTTTATCCATAAGGTCGTAAACGGGACCTAAAGCCTTAAGACCAAATGAAGTTACAAGATGATTATATTTACTTGTTACGGGAACAAGTTTTGTTGCACCAAAAAGTTCACCGTAGCGAACAAGAGTTTCCATAACCTTTTTTAAGGTCTCGCCCTTTTCACCATCTAATATTTGTTGCTGTTCGTTAGTTAATTCCATAATAAAATCCTTTCCTAAATCTTCATTGCGGCATCCCATGCCTGCCAGATAACGGTACGAAGACTTCCAACAGTATTTGCATCGCCGATAACGTGTACTTTTCCTGATTTTTTGGCAACGGGATCAGGCTTATAGCCAACGGAAAGAATTACACTGTCCGCTTCAATTTCAACGGTTTTTCCGTCTTTATCTGTAATTGTTACACCGTTTTCGCGAATTTCCTGAGTTTTTGCTTCAAGATATACAGAAACTTTGTTTGCGTTAAAGAAATCACGAAGATAACTTGTATTTGCAAGACAGATCTTATCTGACACAATAAGATCGTTTTTCATTTCAACAATAACGGGTTCTTTGCCCTGAAGATAAAGATCGTATGCAATTTCACAACCTGTAAGACCGCCGCCAACAATTACAACCTTCTCCCCTACGCTCTTATTCTGAAGCAAGTAATCGATTGCTTCAACTGCATTTTCAGCGCCTTTAACGGGGATTCTGTTTGGCTTTGCACCGGTTGCAACTATAACTTCATCGGCACCGAGTGAATTAACGTCAGTAACCTCACAGTTAAGTTTTACTTCAATGGGATATTTTGTTATCTCACGTCTGTACCATGTGATAAGTGCCTTATCCTTTTCCTTAAAGGAAGGTGCTGCAGCGGCAATAAATACACCGCCCAATTTATCGGATTTTTCATAAAGTGTTACACTATGACCGCGTTTTGCGCATACTATAGCTGCTTCCATGCCACCGATACCGCCACCGATAACGGCAACGTTCTTCTTTTTCTTTGCAGGAACGATCTTATATTTATCTGACTGCATAACCTGAGGATCAAGTGCGCAACGGGCAATATGACTGGCATCGTAAATGCTCTGCGCATTGGCAACGCCTTTATAGTGTGCCATATTGAAGCAAGCATTATGACAGCAAATGCAAGGACGGATATCTTCAAGTCTGTCTTCAATAAGTTTTGTTACCCACTGTGCATCTGCCAAGAACTGACGGGCAATACCAACGCCATCAATAAGACCATCACTTACTGCCTTTGCACCTACGTCAGGCTCCATTCTGCCTGCACATACAACGGGAATATCAACGCATTTCTTGATATGAGCAACGTCATCAAGATTACAGTTTAAAGGCATATACATGGGGGGATGCGCCCAATACCAAGAATCATAAGTTCCATTATCGCAGTTAAGCATATCATATCCTGCATCCTGAAGATATTTTGCCGCCTTTTCGCTTTCTTCCATATCTCTTCCGATTTCGGTAAATTCTTCGCCGGGAACTGCGCCAACGCAGAAATCCTTAACGTATGAACGAACTGAATAGCGAAGTGATACAGGGAAATCTTTACCACATTCTTTTTTGATAGTTTTTACAATATCTGTTGCAAAACGATAGCGGTTTTCAAAACTTCCGCCATAGTTATCGGTACGCTTATTGGTATAATTAAGCGTAAACTGATCGAGAAGATAACCTTCGTGAACGGCATGAACTTCAACACCGTCAACCCCTGCTTCCTTTAAAAGTTTTGCAGTTTTACCGAAAGCATCTACTATTTCTTCAATTTCCTTAACGGTAAGTGCTCTTGTTGTAACCTTATCAGACCATCTTGAGGGAAGTTCGCTGGGACTTGCCGACTGATAAGGAATATTTATAAT
>JAZULU010000039.1:0-13989 GCA_045603265.1 Clostridia bacterium | reverse complement strand
CAAAAGTATGGATGAACTACGGCGGATATATGCGCTGGTTTGAAGGCGTAAGACAAGAAGGCGCACAGAAGTTCGTTATTATGAACAACTTCTTTAAAGCCTTTGATTGGTGGAACATTATCCCCCACTATCAGGATAGAGAATGGTGGATCGCACCTAACCCCTATTCAATTTATGCAACGCTTCACGAGCATACTCACTTTGTGCTTGATTATCACACCGTAAAGGGCGATTGCAAACTGTTGAAAGTTGAAAACGGCACCTATACTCTTTTACATTTCAACATTGAAAACGGCGAATTTACCGATTTAGGCGAAATAGAAGTTACCGATAATACTGCAGTTATTCCTGAATTCCCTATAGCAAAAGATGATTCCGCACTTCATATTTTAACTAAAAAGCGCGAAATCTTCGACAACCTGCCCCTTGATATTAAAACTGAAAACCGCGAAAGTTTCTTTAAATTTAAGGGCGATGCATTAACTTTAGTTACAAACAAGCCTTGCACCTTTACAGTTGATGATGAAAGCATTGCAACAATAGATGGCAATGTTCTTACCGCCATGGGCAAAAACGGAATCGTTACCGTTACCGCAACAACTGAAAATGAAACTTTCGCCCGTAAATTCCTTGCGGTAAGGCAAGATAAATCAGAATTTATCGGTGCGCCCGAAAAAATCACTCCCCTTTCAAATTCAGGTTGGGAAATTGAAGCACCCAAATCAAGTTTAATTGTTGTTCCTCAATTTACACCGGATAATTATTGGGAGCAAAAAGTTCAGGTTGAACTTCTTGATGAAAACGGCGAAAAATCTTATTGCGCAACCATTGATAAAAATTATGAATTATCACCCATCTGCGATGGCGACGTTTTTGTTAAGATGACCGCCCATGACGGCACTGTTTCCGAAATCAAAAAATTAACTTTAAAAGGCTACGGTGAAGCTTCCCTTACCTTAGGCGCAAGCGCAACATCCAGCGATTGGCATGAAAATTATGATGTGCGCGGTCTTCCCGAAAGGGCAATCAGCGGTGTTACCGCAAGATTTTCAGGCTGGGCAAGTTCAGAAACATGTTCCGAGGATCATCCCCTTTCACTTATCGTTACTCTTAAAAAGGCAAGCGATATGAATAATATAAAGATATTCCTTACAGATCAGAACTTTACCTTAAGAGATTTTGATATTGCAGTCGAAAACAACGGTCAGATGACAACCGTTGCAACTGTACGCGATAACAGGGATTTTATCCGTGAATTTGATTTTGAAAAAACTTTTGTAGAGAAAATTCACGTTATCTGCTATAAAGGCGATGGTCAAGGTCATGCAAGAGTTGATCAGCTTAACGCTTATTTAAAATAGAGGTTTTTATGAAAATATATTCTTCCGCCCTTGAACTTGTGGGCAATACTCCCTTAGTTGAACTTAAAAATTTAAGTAAAGCACTTAATTTAAAATCAACAATAATTGCTAAACTTGAATATCTTAACCCTGCAGGCAGCGCAAAAGACAGAATTGCAAAAGGCATTGTTGAGTTTTACGAAAAACAAGGCGTGATCACAAAAGACACTCTTATAATTGAGCCAACAAGCGGAAATACGGGCATTGGTCTTGCATTTATTTCAGCCATAAAAGGCTATAAAGCGGTAATCGTTATGCCTGACACAATGAGCAAAGAGCGAATCCAGGCAATTTCCGCTTATGGTGCAGAGGTAGTTTTATCTGAAGGTAAAAAAGGCATGCAAGGTGCCATTGAAAAGGCTGAAGAAATTAAGAAAAACAGTGCTTCTGCCATAATATTGGGGCAGTTTGAAAATCCGCAAAATCCTCTTTCCCACTATAATTCAACGGGAATTGAAGTTTGGAACGATACTGACGGTAACATTGATTATTTTGTTGCAGGTATCGGCACTGGCGGCACCATTTCAGGCACCGGCAAGTTTTTGAAGGAACAAAACGAAAACGTTAAAATTATAGGTGTTGAACCTGAAAACTCGCCCCTTTTAACAAAAGGTCAGGCAGGCGCACATAAGATTCAGGGTATCGGCGCAAACTTTATCCCGAAAACGTTAGATAGAAATATTGTTGACGACGTTTTAACGTGCTCCGATGAAGACGCATACAAATACACAAAAATGCTTGCCCGCACCGAAGGTATTTTGTGCGGTATAAGTTCAGGCTGTGCCCTTTATGCCGCAATCGAAATTGCAAAAAAAGAAGAAAACAAAAAAATAGTAGTGCTTCTGCCCGATTCGGGAGATCGTTATTACTCAACGGGAGTTTTTGATTGATCTTTGCAAGCAAATGTAACACAACAAAAAATCTCCTGCAACTTTTGCAGGAGATTTTTTATAGATTTGTCAGTACTCTGAGCGAGGTAGAAAACACCTCGCTTTCTTTATTATCTAATATCATAAACGCTTCTGAGTTTTATAGTCTTGGGTTTACCTTCAAGAATTTTTACGGTTTTAGTTCCTGCATCCATATCAAAATAGTTGTCGCTTAATATAAAGTCACTGTCAGGTGAATATATTTCAACGTACTTGGCAAATGTATCGGCATGAATTGTTATTGTGTCGTCCTTTATTTCATATTTCAAATTAGGATCAAGGAAATTAAAATGTTTAGGCACAGTAAATAAAACAGTACCCTCAGAAACAATAATGCCGTCAACAACGAAATTGAAACTCAGATAATTATTTTCAACGTCAGTTTTATTAAAATCCATATTGTCAAGCCACACACTTGATAATTTTGGTACGGTTAAGGATTCTTTTCCGCTTTTTAAAACTATACCGTCATTTGATCTTAAACTCCAATTAACAATACCGCTAACGTCATCTAAAGTTTCATTTGTAACGGAAAGTCTTGCCTCGGTGCTGTAATCGTAAATATCAGGTTGCATTACAACAAAGGGTCTTGTATGTGTTTCGCCTATTTCTTGGCAAGAGATCATAACGGGCGCAAAAAATCTTTTAGCAACGTACTGCAAGGCTTTATATCTGCCAAAATAATCAATACTTGCCCAAGAAGCAACAGGCCAGATATCATTTAACTGCCAGTAAAGGGCACCCATACATCTTCCGCGGTTTCTGCGCAAGTGCTCAACACCATAGCGCATAGCTTCTGCCTGCAATAATTGAGAAGCATAAAGCAAAGTACCAAATTCTTGGGGGTATCTGAATGTGTCAGCAATATAAGTAAGTATTTTTTTGTTTGCACCCATACAACGCTGGTGCATTTCCATAATACGGCTGAAAATATTTCTGTCTTCCGGCAAGGTGAAAGAGTTTACGGTCTTTTCGCAAGGGAAGGATTCAAATCCGAACTCACTTAAATACCTGAAATAATGATCGCGATATTCCAAAAAAGGTTTGTTTCCGTGCCATATTTGCCAATAATGAGAATCCCCGTAATTTTCATTTCGCGGTTCAAGGAAACTGCCAAAGGAGCTGGGAGATGACGAAATATACGGAATATACGGGCAAACTTCGTCAATAATTTTTGGGAACATACGCTCAAAAACTTTAATGTACGCCTTTTTTCTATCTATCTGCTTATCATCTCTCCACCAATGTTCAATGGCTTCTTCTATCTCGTTATTGCCTGAAATTACCGCAAGCGAAGCGTGATGACGTATCCTGATAAGATTTTCTCTAACTTCCGCTTCAATATTATCAAATAATGCTTGATCGTTGGGCATTTCAGAGCAAGCGAACATAAGATCGTTAAATACAACAAGTCCCATTTCATCGCAAGCATCAAAAAAGTCATCGTGAGGATAAATTCCGCCGCCCCAAACACGGATAGCATTAAAATTACAATCTCGGCATTGCTTGATCAGGTTAAAGGTTCTATCTTTACTGTAGCGGGACATTAAATTATCTTCGGGAATATAATCAGCACCCATTGCGAAAAAGCGAATTCCGTTAATTTCGTGGCAAAAACTTTCACCCCACTGATCCTTTTCGCGGATAAGTTTTAATTGACGCAACCCGATACGCTTTGAAACAAAATCAACGACCTCCGAGTTTTCAATAAGTTCAATATTAAAAGTATATAAATTCTGCTCACCAAAGCCGTTGGGCCACCATAATTTTGCATCAGAAATTTCGCTTTCCGTGTTTGCAGGCAAAGTAAAGACGGTGTTATCAGGTGCAGTTACTTTGATAGCAATCTCTGCTGTTCCATTTTCGGTTTTTACTGTTGGCGTTACGAATATTTTACCGTCACAATGGCGCTGTAAAATATGAACTTCACTTATTCTGTCGCTATCCACAGTAAGAATATAGATATCCTTCCATATACCTGCATCAGGTAATCTGGGACCCCAGTCCCAACCCATCATACAAGAGGCTTTTCTTAAATGTGGAAAACCCATCAGTGAATCACCGGAACTTCTGACAGGTTGAACTTTTTGTTTTTCTCTTAAAAATTTATTGGGCGAAGCAAATGTTATCTTTATTTCGTTTTCCCCGTCGTTAAGATTTTGAGAAATATCAAACTCGAAACTGCGGTGCATATTGTCCGTGTGCGCTATATGCTGACCGTTTATGAAAATATCACTTAAAGTGTCCAACCCATCGCAATGTAAAAGCATGGGATTTTTACTTTTTTCAATGGAAAACTTTCTTGAAAAGGTAAAATCATTTTCTAAAAGTTTTAATGCTTCAAGTTCGTTATCTCTATAATAGGGATCAGGCATAAGATCATTATTAAGTAAAAAAGAATATACCGATCCCGGCACAGTATCTTCGCAACTATAACCTGCACCCTCCATTTGCCACGTTCCGTTCAAACTGAATTTTTTCATATGAAGTTCTCCCTTATAATAAACTTTACACTTCTATTATATTATGATAAAATACAGATTACAATGGATTATATTACGATATATTTATACTATCTTACGAAATGCAGGTTGTTTTATGAAACTTAAATATCTTGGTGTTAGTTTTCCCCACAAAAAAGGGGAATTTTGCCAAAAAGCAAAATTCCCATATTACACTATTTGTTGCTTTTATACACCCTTCTTATATCTTGAAAACGGCAAAATGGTAGAAGGTGAACGGGGCGATATTATAATAAACACTCCTCAGCAAACGGTGTATCACGGTCCACGCTATGATAGTGAGGAAGGCTTTGTAAACGATTGGATGCACATTGATGGCGAAGATATAGGTCTTTTATTGGAAAAATACCCTCTGCCTTTAAATAAAGCATTTCATATTGATGAGTGGACAAGCCTTCGCAAATATTATAATTCCCTACTCTCTGAATATAACGAAAAAACGGCAGGCTCCCTTGATATGATCGATTGCATTATGACGCAAATGATAATCACAATGCACCGCGCCTATAAAAAACAAAACGTTTTAACTAAAACGCTTGATCAAATTTCATTTGTCAGACAAGAAATTATAAAAAACCCCGCCAAAAAATGGACTTTAAAGGAATTGGCGGAAATGTCAGGGTACTCTGTCAGCCGATTCAGCGAATTATATAGAAAAGCCTATAATATTTCCCCCGTAAACGACGTTATAGAACAAAGAATTTCCTCTGCAAAAAAGTTACTGCTTTCAGGGCAGGTATCCGTATCCCAAGTTGCCGATATGTGCGGATTTAACTCCATCAACTATTTCTCAAAATTCTTTAAAGCCTCAACGGGCTACGCCCCCAGCGAATATATAATGATTGTTGACCGTTGAAATAATTATTTCAATAAAAATTTCAATCAATATCGTTATATTATACATAGCGTGTTAGCGCGCTATAAAAAATATTGCAACAACTTGCTATTTTTGGTATAATACAACCGTAAAAACTATTATGATTGGAGAAAATAAAATGAAGAAAGTTTGTTCTTTACTTTTAGTGTTATGCTTAGCGTTTTCATTTTTTGCTTGTGATAATGATAATTCCCAAAATGAGTTGGTGAATAATGCTATAAAAGAACTGAAATCCGAATGGAAAAATATTTATGATAAAACAATGTTGGAAACCGATAGATATTTTGAAATAAAAAATACCAGAGTTATAACAATAAAAGAAACCGACATTGAAGAATTTAAAGATGTTAAATACATAGTTGAATTTGTTTTGTATACGGATTATTTTGGTTCAGCACCTTATCATTCTAACTATAGAATATCAAATTCTGTTATTGTTTATAATAATGGTGATATGAAAGTTCCGAGGAAAGATTTGTTAGAGGATTATTCCATCAAAAATTATATTTGGGATTATTCTAATATTATTGATAATGTGAAAGATTATGGTGATAAATATAATTGTGTTGAAACTTTGAAATAAGAAATAATACAAATATAAATATCTTAAATAGATAAACGGTGAAAATATGATAAACGATAACCTGGTTTTTACTTTTGAAAATGGCACTCTGCGAGTTTGTATCATCGGTGAAATCAATCATCGCAACGTCGCTGAAATGCGCGAAAATATCGACAAAAAAATCCGCGAGTTTTCTCCTGAAAAAGTAGTGCTGGATTTATCCCAACTTAATTTTATGGATTCTTCCGGAATGGGTCTTATCATTGGAAGAAATCGAGTTTTGCAGGAAAGGCAGGCAGAACTTGTAATAGAACAACCTAATACAAGTATTTTAAATCTTTTGAAATGCGCCGGGCTGGACCGAAACATAAAAAAACAGTGAATCAAAAAAACAAAGAAGTTTATCGCGGTAGTTGCGGATAGGTTTATATGCTAAAAGAGATCCACCGCACCACGCGCATTCGTGAGGAAGACCCCTTGCTGACAACATTGACACAAATCGACAGTTTTTGTATCGTTATACATAGTGCGGTGAATAGGTATAAAGAAACAGCGGAGCGAATTTCACTCCGCTAAAATTTTGCTTTAAAATTAGTTGATTGTATTTGCGAAAAATGTTATCATTGTTATGACAAACTTATTGTTGTACCAAATTTGGTACAAACCACGTTGTATAATACATAATGTCAAAAGACAATGAAAATATTGGAGGAAAAAATTATGGACAAAAAATTTAAGGTTGAATCAATGAATCTGGGCTCAAATGGTGCAAATACTTATTACACCTTTGACGAAGCCAAAATTGCTTTTCGCAAAAGATTTACGAGCACACCTGAAGAAATTGCTCATATAACCGACCACATTAAAGAATACGCGAGAGAACACTATCCACAAAACACACCGAAGGCGTTTGAACAGTTGATTGATGTTCTTACTAAACTCGCAACCGACCCCAATTACCCTGAAAATATAGATGATGTGGTGTTGGAGGATTTTAAAGATGATAATATTGAGTTCTATATGGATTTCTATTCAAAATCCATTTACAGCTATGTTAACAATGATGATTATGACGGAAAATTTCCGTTAGCCGAGATTAACGTCATTAAGATGGATGACCCCGATGAAGAATATTTCTTTTTCCTAACTGAAAAAAGGGATTGCTTATGTTGGTCGTGGAACTATTCCTTATCGCCGATATCTGATGATGACGAAGAAGACTTTAACGACTTTGACGACTTTGACGATTACGATGACGAAGATTAAATAATAACAAGTATAAATCTCCTTGTTTTATAGATAATAGTATCACTATTACAAAAACAAGGAGATTTTTTTATATTAAACTTTTATAAAAACATTGATATTATATGAAGTTTGAAACGAAGGCAAATACCAGAGGAATGGTTAATAATCCCATAACGTTTGAAACAAAGCACAAAAATTTTCTGCAAAGTTAAAAGCAAAGTATCAACCAACTGTAAGTACCACCTTGCCAATATTTTCTCCGCGCTGTAAAATAGCGTGAGCTTCTTCTGCCTTTTCGATCGGCAGAACCTTATATATGCTTGGCTTAATCAGGCCCGCTTCAATTTTCGGGAAAACCTTTGAAACAAGTTCCGACAAAATATATGCCTTAAATTCAGGTGTTCGATTTCGAAGCATACTACCCACAAGATGCAATCCCTTTGTTAAAAGAGGACGCAGTTGAACTTCCGTTGTAATTCCTGCCAAAGTAGAAATGACAATCCAATAACCGCCACGTGCCATATAAGGAAGGCTTTTTCCCAAAGTTTCGCCTGATAAACAGTCCATCGAAACGTTAATGGGATAGCCTTTTTCTTCCTCTTTTTTAAGAATCTCCGAAACGTCCTCAGTAGTTGAGTTTATTATTATATCAGCACCCGTACTTCTTACCTTCTCACGGATTTCATCAGTCAGAACGCTGGTAATTACTCTTGCGCCGAAAGCCTTTGCCATAGGAATTGCTACACTCGCAAGACCTGAAGCCCCTGCAGGAATAAATGCCGTCTGTCCTGCTTCAAGGTGTCCCTCAATAAAAAGATTCAAATATGAGGTTGCATAAGCCTCCGGAATAGCAGAAGCCTCAATATAAGAAAGGCCATTGGGGATAGGCATAAGCATATTGTATTTTATTGCAACATATTCAGCATAACCACCACCGCCTAAAAGAGCGCAAATTTTATCGCCAACATTAAAATCACATTTTTCTTTGGCGATTTTGCCCATTTCTATAATATCGCCTGCAATCTCAAGGCCCATCCATGGCGGACATCCTTCAGGGGAAGGATATTTTCCCTGCCTTTGAAGTAAATCGGCACGATTTAACGCTGCTGCTTTTATTTTTACTAAAACTTCATCATCCTTTATAATAGGATCGTCAACTTCTGACCAAACTAAATTCTGATTTTCATCTATAAGCATTGCTTTCATAATTTATGCTCCTCCAAATAAGCATCCATACGCTTATCTATTTCATTTTCCTTAAATACGTATCCCTCAGGAACGGCTTTTATCATCATTTCCAAAGCATCATAAACACTTAAAAAATCCTCTTGCTTAAGTCCCGTTACTGCCAAAGCCTTACTATTATCGGTAATACGGCGGAATAATCTTGCATATTCCAACTGCCAGCGAACACTATTTGGCACATCAGGATTTATGATGCGCAAATAATCCTCTTTATCCACCCAAACGGCCTCAAGTCCACAGATTTTATTATAATAATCGGCAAGCTCTGCCCATGTGCGGCTTTCTGCTGAGCATATATTATATGCCTGACTTTTAGCTTTCTCATTAAACAAAAGCCTTGATATAATCTTTGAAACGTCACCTGCCCAGCTTAACGTTGCAGGCTTATCCTTAGCCTCAATAGGCAAAATAACCTTTTTGCCGCGTTGGGTTCTGCCTACGGTATTGGTCGCCTCCAAGGTAACAAGTTGGTAACGCATTTTTGAAAAGGTCGTTGCAGGGCGGACTATCGTCCAATTTTTATATTCAGATAATAATAAAAGATTTTCTGCTTTAGCCTTATGTATGCAATAATCATTTGAAGCAAGCAATTTTTCGTCCTTTGATACGTCAAGAAGCCTTGGCGAAGTTTCCCTTACAGGCACTTCCTCATCAGCAAAAACACGGCACGACGAAAGGAATATATAATGCTCCGTATTTTCAAGGAATAATTTATAATAATTTACAAAATCATGGCTATAATATATCATAAAATCGACAATACCATCAAACTTTTGTTTAAGAAGTCCGCCTAAAAAATCAAAATCTTTTGCATTACCCTTTATGCAGGTTACCTTTGAATTATACGGAATCTCATCATCAAGGGACACTGCCGTTACAAAATAACCCATATCCGCAAGATAGGGTACAAGATACTGTCCCATTGCGCCCGTTGAACCTAAAACTAAAACCTGTTTATTCATTTTATTTATCTCCTTTAATAACTTCATTTATAGTTTTTTGCACAAGATATTCGTGCTCATAGGTAAAAGGATTTTCTTTTGCACCCACAATATACTGATAAAAATCATGTATCATTTCATCATATATACGTTGCGGCAAAGCTTTCGTGTGGCAGAAGTGAAACTGTAAGTCTGCCGTTTTTATGAGAAAACTCTTTGTCTGATTCTATGAGACAATCAATATTATCAATAACGAGGCTTTGCGGTGTATCTTCCCAGTTTATCACAAGCAAGCCTTTGTCACCTTTCCACAGTGAAGCGATGCGCTTATCATTCATTTGAAAAACAGGTCTTACCTCATCACCTGCAAGTTTAAAGGACTTATCAATAATATCAATGCCAAGCTTGTTAAGACGGGACATTCTGTCAGACATAAAGATGTTTCCGCCACTTATGCAAACAAGATTCGCCCACGTTTCCGCCTCAAGAGCATTAAACATATCCCCGTGACACCAAAGACTTCTCATTCTGTCATCATTGGTCTGCTTATAGCGTGGCGGGGGCGCAAAGTTATTTCTTTTTATATATTTCCATAATTCGTCATCATCAGAGGTTTCATTTCCTCTTACAACGAGAAAATCAACATCGATACGTGTTACCCTATTGTTGAACATCCAAGCCCATTGCATAGCCTGCGCAATACGTTCAACGTGTGGGAAGAAATTATGGATATCAACAGAAATGCGCATAGACGGTGCAACATCGGCTCCGCATTCAACGGGCAAAGAACAACCGAGCACCACCGCATCAGGTCCCGTACATTCCCTCACGCGCTGAACAAGTCTTGATAAAGCACTGTATGCAGTGGCATTTTTATCATAAAACTTTTTTACTTTAAGAAGAGGTGAAACATAGTCCATCTTAAAAAGTCTGAAACCTAAATTGTACTGATAGCGGTAATTATCTAAAATAAATTCCTCAGCCTCAGGTATAGTTGGGTCAATGTAATACTTATTGTATTCATTAAGACAGAACCAGTCCTTATGTTCTTCTACCCAGGGAACGCTCTCCTTAACTGCAAGAGGTGCCATCCATATCCCCGGAAGAAAGCCTGTTTTCTTTATTTTGTCTGCAACAACTTTAAGTCCGCAGGAAAATTTATCGTTTTCCCTCCATATTCCCCAATTTTGCTCCCAACCGTCGTCAATAACAATATAGTCAAGTTTTTTGGAAAATGGCATTTTACTTATGGCTTCAGCATTTTCCATAACATCATCGGCATTAACCTTGTCTAAATAATAGTCCCAGGAATTCCAGCCGGTAAGTTTAGGCATAGGAAATTTACTTACGGGCAAAAGCGGTCTATATAAATTAAAAAGCTCATCAATACTTGCATTTTCAAGCAAAAGCACTTTTTCAGCAGAAATTTCATTATACTCAAGCATATCTACAGTATATTCTGTTTTTGCCGAAAACGTAAAGCTTCCATCAGTATTTTTTAAGGCAACCGAAGCATAAACGTTTTTAAAGGGACTTATACCCGCAATAGCAGGACCTTGTGCTGAAAGATTTTCAAGATGCGCAAGGCAATCAATAGGATATTCAACTCCCACGCCAAGCTCCCAGGGATAACGGGTTTCATTTGCAAGAAATGCCCTGCCCAGAAACACGATTCTATCTGTTTTTTTCGGCACTTCAATATCAAACACAACGCTGTCAACACGTTTTATTCCAAGTGGCTTTTTACCTTTAATTGATAAACTTACTATATCACCCACACCGTATTTTTCAAAAGTCCATAAAACATTTGCGCCGTCAATTTCTGTTTTATAAACTTTTTTATTATCTGTGCAAGTGGCATTAAGGGAATCCCTTTCGATAAAAACAGTTTTATCTTCAAAATACAGTTTGAATCCAATTTTCATTTTTTAGTCATTTCCTTTTTTGCAAGCAATAAGTTTGTTGATAATTACCTTTGTTTCTGCATTTTCAGCCGACACGAATTCAACCCTTGAAATTTTTGATTTTGGATGAGGGTTTATCCATTCATAACGGTAAAGCGTATAAACCCTGCCATCAGGCAATCTGCCTTCGTTGCCTGACGTATACCACATAGCGCCGATATAACCGTTATGCCGATAATATCTTCCCTTAAAGGGTTCACCAAAGTGTCTGTTCCAATAACTGATATTGCCGGTGTACGTTAACTCTATTTCTTCACACTTTCCATCTTCATAATAAACCACATACTTGCCTATTTTTTTCAAAGGTGTCCAGGGAGTTCTGAATACGTAATCGGTTGCGGTATGCTCAAACACAAGACTTAAAGCAACATCGTTGATTTCAAACGTTCCACCTACAATGTTTTCAGGATTAAAATCGCCCTTATCTTCTATAACTTTTTGTGAATAATTCCGATGTAAAGAAGGATATTCCTTGTTCTGTATTTTTTCACGGGCAAATGAAATTTCTTTTTGAATCACGCGGTCATAAGCATATCTGAGTAATGGATTATATTTTTCTGACCAAAGAATTTTCGACAAATAGAAAATGTCATACATTTTGCCTTCTGCGGCAATAGATTCTTCCTTTGTCTTGGTCCAGGTTGATATTTCACCACCTACCATACCTGGCTTTGCAAGACGTTCCGCTGAACGCTGATAATGACTTGAATAGAAGTTGCCGATAGCAACGGTCATATCGTGGGCAAGAAGAGCATCTTCTGTTTCACAAGGATAAACGTACCAGATAAAATCTAAAAGAACAACGTCTTTAGGTATCTTTTTAATTGCCTCTTTTGCAAAGGGAATAATTCTGCTTATGCTTGAAACTGCGTCAGCCCAGAACATCATTTTGGCACCGCGTTCAGCAAGGAAATTGCGATATTTCCAAATATCTTGCGCGTAAATTTCAGCAGGGTCTTTGCCTTTACAAAGAGGACAAACGCCGACCTTTTTTAATTCGTCGTGCCCCATGTGCACTAATTTACAAGGTGCAAACACTTCAAGAACTTCTTCGAGAATGTCAAACATAATTTCGTACGTCTTGGGATTGGAAGGACAATAATCGTGATTATAGAAATCACTTCTGCCGTCCTTTAATATTGTTGAAATTGCTTCGTCACTTACTTCTGCAATCTCGGGATACGTTATCGTAAGATATTCCACGTGACTGAAGCTTTGAACTTCAGGCACTGCTTCCATACCGAAGCTTTGAATATATTCCACAAGTTCCCTTATAGTTTCTTGCTTAATAGTTTTATATCCGCCTACTGAACCGTGCGGAAAAGGAGGCCATTCTCCTTTTAAAGCTTTCTCATTTGCCATTTCAAAGTTTTTGTTGATTTCAGGGTGTCTTTTAAATTCAAAAGCACCGCCAAGCTCAATAATAATTGCATTATATCCTAAAGGCGAAGCAATGTATTTTATAAAGCGTTTAAAGAAATCTATTTCGTCCATTGCGGGCAAAAACAAATGGATTCCGCGTAGTTTAGTGTTTGGTTTGTCTTTAATGCTTACAAAAGGAATTTTGCCCCAGCGTACAAGCTTTAAGAAAACTTCTGCACCGTAAACGAAACCGCGCTCGTCTGATGCACAAATTTTAACACAACCATTTTCGGTACATAAAGTATATCCTTGTTTTTCTATATTGTCATCACAACAAAACTCAATATTTCCTTGCGAAACTTCCTTTAATTTCTTGTTCGTTAACTCAAAAAATTTATCTTCAAGAACGTTTATTGCTTTTTTTGCAATTTCACAATCAGCAGAAACACTTTCTAAAATTTGTGGCAAAAAGCTTCCTTCACCGCAAAGATTAAATTCGTTAACTTCAGGATAAAGAAAGTTGCCGTTGGGTTTAAAACCGTAAACATCGATGCTTTCAATGCTAACGATATTTGTTTCTGTGGCTTCAAATGAAAGAATTATTTCATCTTCCCCACATTCAACAGGAAGAATCACCTTTCTATCGGCAATAAATTTGCCCGTTTCCCCTGAATATTCACATAAAAGCGCTTTCTTTGTTTTGTTATATGCACGTATTCTGCTTGCTTCACAATCGTCACTCAGATTGAGCACAAGACTGTTTATCCAATATCCTCCGTCGAAGGATAAATGAACATCTATTCCGCGCATAGAGTGAACTTGCGTCCACCAAAGTTTAAGACGCTGGTTTTTTAGGGGGTTTCCATTCTCTAAAGGTTCGATTTTTGTTTGATTATCCAAGCCCGTAACAGTAACGGAAGAATTTATCAAATCATTAAG
>JAZULU010000038.1:0-15644 GCA_045603265.1 Clostridia bacterium | reverse complement strand
ATGCTTTATCAAGCCTGAAAGAGCGTTCATCAGCATATTCAATAACGTCCATATGTGCTGAGCCGGGATGCTTGTAGCCGTCCATTTCGCCAACGTATGAAGCAACTTCCATCCAGAAGTCCATTACGGAAAGACCTTTGTGTTTTGCGTCAACGTCATCACGGGTGATTTCCTGACCGGTGATCCATAAAATAGAATAGCAGGCGTATCTGCCAACACAGTAGCGGATAAAAGGTTTCATCTGTTCCAAAGTAGCCGCTTTTGCAGTGGAATTGTGCACACCGAAACCTAAAGCGATTGCAAAATCCTGCTCGTTAAGATAGGAGAACATGTAGTCGATCTTCTTGTTGAACACTTCGCTTGATGGAAGAACGAACTTTTCACTCCAAATAGAATCTATCTTGCCCTTCTGTCCGCCACCGTCAGATTCTGCGGAATCAAAATATGTCTGATAAACGGTAAAACCTTTTGCTTTGCGGTTATCTACTTCGTGCTTGAACTGATTGTAGCAAGTGCAACCGGGATAGTTACAAACGTTTGTCTGCTCATAGTTAGGTGCCTGCCAATGGGTATCGCCAAGCCAGAAGAAGGGCGTACCGTCATCATACATAAAGTAGTTTGAAGCTTTGTCTGTTTTTATAAAACCGTGCTTTGCAAGGAGATTTTCAGAGGGATTCTCTTTTGCATCGATAGTGCCTTCTTTTGTAAGAGAAGCATTGCCATCGTTGCTTGTGATCTTATAACTCCATTTGCCGGTTTTTGTGGGTGAAAAACGAACTGCAAAGGTATCCTTTTCATACCAGAAGCCGGGAAGCGTAATACTTGTACCGTCAGTATGAGTGAAAACTGCAGTAAGTTCCACGTCTAAATAGGGATTTTCATACTCTTTTGTACTTTCAAGTTTGATCTCCACAGGTGACCATACAACTGCTTCAAGGGTTTCGCCCTCAGCAAAAACCGGAACACTTGTAATTGCTACTGTAAAAAGCATGATCGAACAGAGTAAAATAGAAAGAAATTTTTTCATGTTTTTCCACCTTTTATTTAATACCGAATACAGTGATCTGTACCAGTTCGGTTTTGGGATAGTACCAGGGTTTTGCACCGCGGGAAACGTAAATGTCGTTCTGAACAACCTTAAAGGTTGCTTTTTGGGCTTCTTCTTCGGTTATGTAGAAAGTGTTGTGAAGAAGAATCTTTACATAACGGCATTTTGCGTTAAATCCGCTTGTTACTTCACCCTTGTGACTCTTTTTACCGTCAGCTAACGTATCTGCTTTAACGAGCCACTTGTTTTTATCAAGGGATACTTCAACTCTGTAAGCAGGAAGCAAAGTATCCTTGTTGGGAACGATTTTTATTCCCGTTACGTCACATTCTTTACCAAGATCATAGATAAAAGTCTGCGTCGCGTGGTTAGCAAAGGGAAGCCATACGGTTTCGGGGTTATTGTCAGTAAGAATGGGTGTTTGATCCATAAGTTTTCCGTCCTTATAGATCATGCCGCCTAAAGCAGAAACGCTTTGAGGTGTTAAAGCCTCGCCTGTAACGGTTTCTGAATTTTCATACAAAGTGACTTTTGTTATATTTTTAAGTTCTTCGCTTGTAAGAATAAGCACCCAATCTTCATTGGTAGGTTTTTGAGGAATATCATATTCCTTAACGTTTGCAACTGTGCCGATATCAATGTAGTTGCCTGAGTAAACTTCAAACCACATAGCGGTATAGGTCTTATTTTCGTCAAGTTTAAGAATTTTACCGGTTGAAGTATCTTCGTTTCTGAAATAGCAGATAACGGTGTTTTCGTTACGAGCCATAAGTTTTGTTTCAGCTTCAAGGAAATCGCCTAAGGAAGTATCGTAAAAAGAGGGAACAAGTGTGTGCCAGGCGGGAATAACCGTCATGAACTCTTTCATATACTTCATATCAAAACTTCCCGGAAGATCAAGGCCCATATACCAAGGAACGTGACTGTAACTCTTACATTCGCCAAGCCATCCGGTGCTCTTTTCCGTTGAATAGCCGTTTGCCCAGATGCCCGACGCGCCGTAGGTATAGCCTGCGCAACCGTTTAAAATTGCGTTCCAACCTGCAACACGCGTGGTTTTGTTACCGCAGAATTGACCGCAGTTAAGGTCTTCATAACTGAGTTCACCTTCAATTACGGGCTTGAAGTACTCTTTGGCTTCGGAATAGTCTTTATAGTGAGATTTCTTGGGAGTCATGGTAATGCCGTGACCGCCTTGAGTCAGCCAATAACTGTGCCAAGGGGATTGTGAAAGCCTTTGTGCTCTTTCATCTGTAACGTCCATAACGTCCATATGGGCAGATAAGGGACGGTGATAGTTATCGATTGTTGAAAGATATTCAGCAAGTGCAAGATATGTATCGAAAACAGTTTTTGATTCATCCTTTGCAGGCTTAAGTCTTGTAATTTCCTGCGCCGTTATCCAGATAACGGGGTAGCAAGCGTATCTTGCAACGATATAGCGAATGAATCGCTTCATATCTTCTTCGCTTACTACCTGAACGGTGTATGCGTGTACACCAAATCCTATTGCGGCGCACATACCCACTTCGTCAAGATATGAAATCATTTTATCGATCTTGTTTTCAAATTGATCACATGAAGGCTTAGTATATTTTTCTTCCCAAAGAGAGGGCAAAAGTCCTGCCTGACCGCCGCCATCGTTTTCTGCTGTATCAAAATAAGTCTGATATACGGTAAAACCCTTTTCTATACGGTTATCAACTTCGTGCTTGAACTGATTTTTGCAAGTGCAACCGGGATAGTTACAATCGTCAACCGTTTCATAGTTAGGTGCCTGCCAGTGTGTATCGCCAAGCCAGAAGAAGGGCGTGCCATCATCATAGGTAAAATATCTGTTATTATGTCTATCGGTAATAAAACCGTGCTTTTTTAAGGGAAGTTCACTGTCATTTTCAGAAACGTCAAAACTACCTGACACAATAAGGGAAGTATTGCTTTTATCAGAACATTCCGTTTTATAGCTCCATTTGCCCAAAAGGTCAGGAGTAAAGCGTACTGCCCATGTATCATCTTTAAACCAGAAACCGGGAACTTTTATTTCTTTTCCGCTTTCGTGGGTAAAAACTGCATCAAGTTCGGCTTCTATATAAGGATTTGCATATTCTTGTGAACTTGTAAGCCTTATTTCAAGGGGAGTCCACAGTACTGCATTATTTGTGCTTCGCATATTGTCCTCCGAAATCACATATTATTATATAATATATTTTCTAAAATATCAATACCGATTTATAAGTTTTCCAGCATTTTAGAAACAATGTTAAAACAATCTCTTGCGTTTTCAACGGGAGTCTTTCTGTCAAAGTATGAATATTCAATAACAACAGTATCAGCACCGCCTTTTTCAATGGAAGCCTTTAAAAGTGCGTTCCAATCAAAACTGTCTTCACCGAACATGGTTGCGGCGCCAAGATCTTTGTGGAAAGGCTTAACGTGTACCCAAGGAGTACGGTTAGGATATTCCTCAAGATAGTGCATACTGTCACCCATGCCTGCAAGAGCATTGCCCGTATCAAGGATCATTAAGAAATCTTCAGGCATTTCCATGAAAATTCTATCCCAAACGGAAAGACCGTCAACCATCTTAAAATCTGTAAAATGGGTATGATAACCGATCTTAAAGCCGTTTTCTTTGGCTTTGTTATAAGCAAACTTAAGAACTTCAAAAATTTCGGGCATCTTTGAACGCTTGCCTAAATATTCAACGGGAGCTGAGCCGATAGCGATACGATCAGTTCCTAAAGTTCTTAAAAGTTCAAAGGTCTTTTCAATGTTTTCGGGAAGAATGTCCGGCCAGTTTACGTTTACGCCGCTGCAAGTAAGACCGTATTTATCCATCCATTCTTTTAAATTTTCTGCACTTGCCATGCCGCCAAACGTAAAAAACTCTACTGCCTTGTAGCCGATATCTGATGCTTCCTTAAGTGCCTCTTCGGGATCCTTTATAAAAAGATCTCTCATTGTATATATCTGAAGACTTAACGTAATATCTTTCATTTTTGCTACCTCTCTCATAATTCTTCCATAGTTACGGGAGCGCCGAAGTTATTTGCCGATTCTGCCTGAGCGTTAATAATGGCAACTGCCTTCTTTGATTCTTCGGGAAGACACATACGCACCGGTTGATTTGTCTTTATTGCATTTGCAAAATATTCGATCTCGTTTCTTGCGGTGCTTGAGTGCATTTTAATAGAATCGGTAAGATCCGTTTCATTGCCCTCAAAATCAACTGCCACAAGTGCGTGCCTTGCTCCGCGCTCATTATAGAGATAACCCTTTTCAAAGTTAATACGAACACTGCGGAAAAGATGCTTGTTTACGGGAAGTCCCCAATCGCACCATGAGTGAACGAAAAGTCCGTCACCGTAAATATGGTTAGCGGAGATTGCTTCATAGCCTTCGCCATCGTGACGTTCAACAGCAGTTGTGGTAACCTTATCGGGAAGACCGAAATACCAGTTCATAAGGTCAATGTTATGTGCCTGAAGGTCAAGCATACATCCGCCTGAACGGTTTTTATCAAGGAACCAATCGTCCCAACCCCAGTCAGGTCTTCCGCCTGTTGAAGTAAAGAATGCAGAAAGAGGTCTGCCAAACTTTTTATCAAGAATAAATTGCTTAATGATCTGAAGATCTGAAGCAAAACGACAGCATTGACCGATCATAAGTTTTTTGCCCGTTCTTTTTGAACACTCGATCATTCTGTCACATTCTTCTGTCGTTAATGCCATAGGCTTTTCGCAAAGCACGTTGTAGCCTGCTTCCATACATTTAATGGAAAGTTCTGCATGAAGAAAAGTAGGGATCGCAAGATCAACAAAATCAATATCCTTTTCATTTTTAAGCATTTCGTCAAGATCTGTATAAGTTCTTGCACCGTCATTTTCAATTAATTTTTCGGGGCGAATATCGCAAATTGCCTGCAACTTGATATCTGAACCCTCTTCTTTTAAAAATCTGTAGCCTGCACGGTGGTTTGCACCGATAAAGCCGTTGCCAACTAATACTGCGTTCATAAATTTATTCTCCTTTTCTTGGTATCTCTTTCATCATTTGGAAAAGATACTCTTTATTTTTCATGCCGTCGATTGAGTTTTCCGAAAAGAGATTGCACGCTCCTGCACAGGAAGCAAACTCAAGTATTTCTTTATCGGAAAAGTTATTGTTTATTCCGTAAAGACAGCCTGCACAAAAGGCATCGCCTGCACCGGTGGTGCTTTTTATTTTCTCTTCCGGAATATCAAGGGAGGGGACGGTTAAAAATTCTCCCTTATCGTTTAACAGAAAACATGATTCTTTACAATGAACTATGACCTTTTCCTTAACACCGACAGCCATTGCCTTACGCATTGCGGTCTTTATGTTGAAAATGTTTAAAGAGCCGTCATCATTTCTGGGCGTTAAATTAAAGCAGTTACAACATTCAAATTCGTTGCAGATAAGATAGTCAACGTATTTTAATACCGAAACAACGTCTTTTGACCAATCTGCAGTACTTCTCTTTGCAATGTCAACAGAGGTTTTTATACCCTTTTTCTGTACAGAATGAAGAAAACGCGCCATTTTCGTGCCATATTCAGGATCGGGCTCTTCAAATCTGTCAAGAACTAAAAGATATCCAACGTGAAGAATGTTGCACTGTAATTGGGTAAGATTTACATGCTCGGGCACAAAAAGATCATTTGCGCCTTTTGAGTAAAAGAATATTTTATCGCCCTGAGGCTGATTCATAACATCACAAAAGCCGGTGTGAGTGCTTGAAAGTATCGTTATTGGACTTGTGTTTATATTGTACTGGCGCATAACTGCGTTTACATATCTTCCACCTTCGTCATCGCCGATGCAACCCCATACCGAAATGGGTATTGATTGATCGATCTTTGCAAGGTTGATGGCGGTACATGGTACACATCCGCCTACGCTTTGCGAACATTCTGTTATGTGGGCAAGCATTTTTGATTGCGGTATCATATCTACTTTATTAAGTTTATCAACGTGAATATCGCCAACAAAAGCGATACTCTTTCGTTCACCCAACAAAAGATAATCAACCGATACGCCGAAAATTTCCGCAAGGCGGGGAAGTACCGTTATTTCGGGCAGAGTTTCGGAATTTTCCCATTTGCTGATGGTCTTATTGGAAAAACCGATTTTTTCGGCAAGTTCCTGCTGAGTCATTTTTGACTTTCGTCTTAATAGGGAAAGGGTTTCACCAAACACTCCTGATTCCAAAAATTCCACTCCCATCTTACTATATATTATAACTTGGCAACGCGCGTATTTCAATCCCCCATACGAAGAACTTTTGTAGGTTTTTTTTAGTGATTATACCGTTAATTCTCATATTAAGGGAATTTTTGCAAAAAGCATGTTGCTTACTTCTTATTATAAATGTTTTTTTAGTCTTTTGCAAGCAAATAGAGAGTTTTTTTGAAAATAATTCTCACAATAATAGATTTTTTTTATAATAAAACCGTAATTTTCCGCAGATGAGGTATTGACATTCTTAAAAACTTTTGCAATAATAATTATATAAATTATCGTGGAGGAGTATAATGAAAAAGTTTCTTGCTATTTTACTTACATTTGTTTGCGTGTTTGGACTCGTTATTAACGTATCTGCTGAGGAGGAAGAATCCGCAAATATTGTTCCCGCTATAAACTCCGGCTTTGAAGAAGCTAATACCGTTGAGGAAACTGCATGGTTCAGGCTTAACGATGCTTTCGGTGATTCAAAGACCAGGTATCTTGATAATATTGAAATTAAAACCGGTGATGCGCACTCCGGCTCAAAGTATCTTTCAACAAAGGGTACTGCAAGTTGGCGCAGTCCTTCTATCAACCTTCATCCTTTCTTTGTTGAAGCAGGTCCCGGAGAATATATGATCACGTTCTTCTTCCGTTGCAAGGAGAAGAATATTAAAACTTTTACCGTTCGTGCGCTTGAATCGGACTATAAAGCTGAGCCTGACAGCGAAACGTTCCCTTCCATCAAGAGCAGAGGTAACGGTAACTATTTCGCTACCATTACAGGTGAGGTTACTGAAATGGGAGATTGGGATATGTTCGTTTCCGACCCCTTTGAGGTTGCAGATTCTTCACTTGTTGAGCATCGTAACTGGTGGTTCTGCTTTGCAGAAATGCCTAATAATTATACCGTTGATATTGATGATTTCTGCATTATTCCTGCAGATGAATATGAAGATCCCAATAAGGTGCAGCCAACTGATGTAACATATCTTTCCGAGGAAACAAAAAACAGCATTATTCCTGTAACATCACCTAACCCTGAAAATGACGAAAAAATAGCACAGATCGTTTCCAATATGGGCGGTGGCGATGAAAATGTTGAAGAAAAGAAAATAGATATTACTCTTTATGTATGTATCGCAATCGGTGTTGTGGCGGTAGCGATTATCGTGCCCACCGTTATTATAAAAACTAAAAAGAAAAAGTAAAATAATTAAGGCGACAGAGAATTAACTCCGTCGCCTTTTTAGGAGATAAAAATGAGTTCAATAGATAATATGACTTTAAGAGAAAAAATCGGTCAAACTGCAGTATTTCGCCATCACATCATCGAAAGAATTGATGATTACGATAAGTATTTTGAAGAAAATCCCGTAGGCTTCACCTGGCTTATGTCCCACCCCAAAGAAATTTATAAAAAGCTGGAAACTTCAATGGGCAATCCTGAGCTTATCGGCACAAAAGAGGATTTCTTTACGGATTATATAAACAAAATAAACGAGCATTCTTCCGTTCCCGTTATGCCCGTTTGCGATGCTTCCCAAGGTATTCCCGCAGGTATGTTCGAAGGCCATCCCACACTTCCTACCGCCGCAGGTGTCGGTGCAACAAATGATCCCGCCCTTGCCTATGAATATGGCAAAATATTAGGTGAGGATCTTTATAATTTAGGTTATCGCTGGCTTTGGAGTCCCGTTGTGGATAATGCCGGTGTCTTCAGGGGCACAAGATCTTTCGGTTGCGATACGGAAACCGTAAACAAGCTTGCCATCGCCTTCATCAAAGGTGTTCAGGATTCAGGAGTTGCAACAGGCGCAAAGCACTTCCCCGGCCAGGATCCCTATGAAGACAGAGATCCCCACTTCTGCTCTGCCGCCTATTCACAGAGCTTTGAATATTGGCAAAGCACTCAGGCAAAGAATTTTCAGGCATGTATTGATGCCGGAGTTGACAGCATTATGATCGGCCACAAAACCTTTCGTGCAGTTGACGATACCTTTATTAACGGCGCACTTGTTCCCTCAACAATATCTTATAACGTCATAACCAAGCTTTTAAAGGAAAAAATGGGTTTTAAGGGCGTTGTTGTTTCTGATGATATTTCAATGAAAGCGCTTATGGCGGTAATGCCCAAGGAAAAGCTATATATTGCTCTTTTAAATGCAGGCATTGATGCCGTTCTCGGCCCATTGGATCTTGATTATATTGATATCGTTGAAAGAGCAGTGCTTAACGGTGAGATCTCCGAGGAGCGTATAAACGATGCCTGCTCACGAATCCTTAAAATGAAAGAGAAATATGGCTTTAAAAAGGGCAAAAAGTTAGTTGCCCCCACAGAGGAAAGCAAAAAAATCATCTGCGAAAAGGCAACGGAATTTTCAGAAAAGGTCGCTTCAAAGGGACTGACTTTAACCGCAAATCACCTGAATTTCCTGCCACTTAGCAAGGAGAATATTCGCAAGGTAAAGATCTTTTATATCGGCTATTCTGAAGTCTGCTTCAATAATCTTCAGTATATGGTCGATGAATTTAAGAAGTATGGCGCAGAATGTGAGGTTAAGGAAGGGTATGCCCCCTCCGATAACAACACCCTTAAAGATTATGATCTTATAATTTACGCAACCTATATCGGTATGCACGCTCCCCGTGGCGGCCCCCACTTCTATGGTGAAAAATGTTCAATGCTCTGGGACGTTATGACCGTTGAACGCGAAAAATCGGTGGCAGTTTCCTTTGGCGATCCCGATATTTATTTTAACTATTTCTCTGCTGCACCTACATTTGTTAACTGTTATAACTTAAATAAGGAAACTATGGTGGGCTTCGTAAGAGGACTTTACGGTGATAATCAGTTTACCACCTTTGCCCCCTTCCCCTTAAACAGAATCACCCGTACCAACGAAATTCACTAATAGGTGCACAGATGAACATATATTCATAATGACCAAAGCAGGCTTATAATAGCCTGCTTTTTATGTTAATACAGTTTTATAAAAAAATAAAACAGTTTTTCTTGCAAAAGAAGTTTTTATAGTTTATAATATCCTTACATGCCTGTAAAAGGAGGCTTTTTCTTATGAAAAACGTAGAAAAATGGACGTCTTGCCAGTTGGATTTTTTGGCTAACGTACAAGTAAATGATATTGAGGATGCTGAAGTTGACGTAATATTTACTCACGAATCAGGAATTGAAATGGTGATGCCTGCGTTCTGGGACGGCGGTTTTACTTGGCGCGTGCGCTTTGCACCTAACGCGCTCGGTATTTGGAAATATACCGTTAAAGAAGTAAAAGGTCTGAAACTTGGTATTGACGGTGTTGTTGGCGAAATAAACTGTGTTGAATATTCAGGGGAATATGAAATATATAAGCGCGGTTTCATAAAAACTGAGCCCAACATTCGCTATTTTATGTATGATGACGGTACACCGTTTTTCTATTTAGGCGATACTCATTGGTTGATGTTTAAAGAGGAGTTTGATGAAAAAGGCTCCCATGCAGTAGATATTGATACAAATTCTCACTTTAAGTATATTGTAGATAAGCGCGTTGAACAGAAATTTACCGTATATCAAAGTGAACCCATAGACCACAAATACAATATTTTTGATGGTATAGATGAAGAAGACATAAAGGAATTTCAGCGTTTTGATAAGTATTTTCAGTACATTGCTCAAAAAGGTCTTGTTCATGCAAATGCCCAGTTGATCTTCCCTAAAACAATGCGCGAAAAGTTCCATGATGAAGAATTTATGCGTGTAGTAACAAGATTCTGGGTGGCACGATACGCTTCATACCCCGTGCTTTGGACTTTGGGACAAGAGGTAGACAGCCATTTTTACGGATTCATTCCGGGATTTACCATTGAAAACAATCCCTATAGGACCATGTGCAAATTTTTATATCAATATGATCCTTACAAGCACCCAATAACGGGACATCAGGAAAACGCCATGCGCACGGGTGCGCTTGGTAACGTAGAGTATGATAATACCGAGTACGAAGCCATTCCGGGCAAGGAAAAGAAACTTCACGTTACGGGAAAATCTGCTTTCTACGGAATGAAAGAGCATACATGGTGGGGAATTCAATGGCGCAACCTTGTGCATAAGCAGTATAATTTTGGTATTCCCAAAGATTATTGGTACAACGGTGAAGGCAAGGTATCAATAAATTACGAGGCATACTACGATTATCTTTATACAAAGAATTTCGGTGCCCGCGTAAACGGCTGGTTATCATATCTTAACGGTATCTTCGGCTATGGTTACGGCGCGGCGGATATATGGGCGTATAAACTGCGTTACAATTTCCATGTGTCAACCTTTGACGGCATTGATAATGTGCTTCCCCCTGAAAAGGAAATGCCCTGGGGTATTGCGGTAAAAATGCCTACCGGCGATCAAATGACTAAACTGCGCGCGTTCTTTGAAAGTTTTGATTGGTGGAAACTTGTTCCCGATTTTGATGAGGGCAATGCCTTCAAAAAGACGGAAAAAGAGGGCTTCTACGTTGCATCTTATATTAATAACGAATTGTATGTCGTTTATCTGTATAATAAATCTTTGGATTCGGCAGGTAAACTTGTTAATATGGACAAAAATGCTACATATCTTGTAAGATGGTTTGATCCAAGAAGCGGTGAATATACCGTTATAGATGAGAATCTTAAAGCCGATGAAAATGGTGAATATGATATTCCCCAAAAACCGATCAATGATGATATGGTGCTTATTGCGACTAAAAACAAATAAATCATGAAAAAACAGTCTGAAAAGGCTGTTTTTTTATTGACAAAACATATACTTCGTGATACGATGTATTATGTGATAGGAGGTATGCTATGGATATTCAGTTGAAACGGGGACTTTTGGACGTATGCGTTTTAGCGGCAATCAAAAACGAAGATTCATATGGCTATAAGATCATAAAAGATATGAAACCTTATATTGAACTTTCTGAGTCAACCCTATACACCATTCTGAAACGGTTGGAAAATTCATATATGCTTACGGTAAAAAACGTTGAACATAACGGAAGGCTCAGAAAATATTATCATATTACCGATGTAGGCTTAAAGCGAATAGAAGAATTTAAAAAAGAGTGGAATGAGATTATGTCCATATATCAGTTTGTAATTGAGGAGGATCTGAAAAATGAATAAACAAGAATTTCTTAAAAAGTTAGAAGAAGGCATATCTTGTTTACCAAAGGAAGATATAGAAGAACGCTTGTATTTTTATAACGAGATGATAGATGACCGCATGGACGAAGGTTTTTCTGAAGAAGATGCAGTTAAAGCAATAGGAAGCGTTGATGAAATCATATCGCAGATTATAGTTGAAACTCCTCTTTCCAAAATGGCAAGAGAAAATAAAAAAACAATGAAAACGTGGGAGATAGTATTGCTCGCACTTGGCGCTCCCATTTGGCTTTCACTATTGATCGCCGTTTTTGCTATAATTCTTTCTGTTTACGTTACGTTGTGGTCTGTTATAATTTCTGTTTGGGCAATTCTTGTATCGCTGATCGCGTGTGCTATCGGTTTGTCAATATCAGGCACTTGTTTTATTATCTTTGAAAACGGTTTTTTGGGAATTATATCCATTGCTTTGGGACTTGTTTGTTTAGGCTTATCAATCTTTTTATTCTTCGGCTGTAAGATCACAACAAGAGGAATTCTTTTGTTTACGAAAAATATTTTTTTATGGATGAAAAAATTTTTTGACAGAAAGGCGGAAGTGTAATGAATAAAACTAAAATATGGCTTATTATAGCAACAGTTTTTGTGGTAGTTGGAATTATTGTTTTTGTTGGAGCAATGAATATGTTTAATTGGGATTTTACAAAATTATCTACAACAAAGTATGAAGAAAACAGTTATGAAATAACGGAAAATTTCAAAAATATTTCGATAGAAAGCGATACTTCCGATATTTTGTTTTTACCTGCCGAAAAATGTACTGTTCAATGTTTTGAACAGAAAAACGTAAAATATCTTGTGGAAGTAAAAGATGATACTCTTACCATAAAAATTCAGGATACAAGAAAATGGTATGAGTATATAGGTATAAATTTTCAAGTAGCAAAATTAACAGTTATGCTTCCGCAAGAGGAATATGACAAACTTTCCATAAAATCGGAAACGGGAAAAGTAACCATATCTGAAAAATTTGCCTTTGACAGCATTGATATTACGGCAAGCACCGGTGACGTTTTTTTAGAAAAAGCATCTTCTGAAAATATAGGTATTTCTGTTTCAACGGGCAAAGTTAAAGTTTCAAATGTAGAGTGCGGAAATATAAAAATCAACGTTTCTACGGGAAAGACCGAAATTACAAACACTAAATGTAAAAATATAGAATCAAAGGGCAGTACCGGTGCCGTTGAACTTAAAAACGTAATTGCCGCGGAAAACATTTTTGTTGAAAGAAGTACGGGTGACGTGAAATTTGAAAAATCCGATGCCAATGAAATCTTTATAAATACCGATACAGGTGAAGTTAAGGGTACGCTTCTTTCGGACAAAGTATTTATTGCAAAAACTTCTACCGGTCATATAGACGTTCCTAAAACGACAACGGGCGGAAGATGCGAGATCACAACAAGCACGGGCGATATACGCATAAAAATCGAACAGTAATTAAGTGGTATTTCTATTATAGTTAATGTAAGGGAGAGAGATCTTGTGACGGCAATTCAGTTTTATAATATTACAAAGGAAACTTTGGAAAATATGGCGAAAAGCCAGGGAATAGAAGATTTAGATAAATATTATACTCTTACGGATTTTAAGGCTTTTCCTCAATTAAAAGACATGAACGAAATAGAACAAACTTATATGCAATTTGCTTTTCATGGACAAAATGCAACGTTAATTTCCAATATCATCGATTTCGAAGAAAACTATTCGCTTTTAAAAGAGATTTTGTGTGACTTTAATCCTCAGAAGGTGTTAGATAAATATTTTACAGAAGATTGCTCTCAAAAAAACGCTGAAAAGAATCTGTTAGAGGCTTTTGAACAAAGAGGTGTTAGTTCTAATGTTTCAAAAAGCACAAAAAGGCCCAATGCTATTATGGCGGGATATGTTAGCATGCTTATTGATGCGGCAATATATTTAAAGGATTTTACTACAAGAAACGATGTTGTTGAGGATTTAATTGAACACTATCAAAATAATGATGTTAAATCTTTGATAACTTATTTTCGCGGAAGAATAAAATCAAGATTCAGCATTGCTTTAACTTGCGATTTTCTAAAAGAATTTTCTTTAAAATTTGATCTGCCTAAACCTGATGTGCATATTAAAGACGTTTTATGTGCGTACAAGAATTTGGGAGATAATTACTATCACACCCCAAAGCGAGAATATGAATGTATTATACATATGCAGGAATTGACCGCCCAAATAAATGACGAGTTGAGTAAGATAAATCAAAAACCAATAACAGTATATCAGTTGGACAGAATGATTTGGCTCATTTGCTCAAATAAGTTTTTTCTCGATGGAAAAGCGAAAAATACCAAAGATTACTATTTGATAAAAATCAAATAAATTACAAGAGGTGATTGTGTTGATTAATTCTTCTAATAAAAATGAGAAAATATATGTTTGCAGACGTTGCAGTAAAAAAACAGCTCAAAACCAAATAATTGAACAGAACGGTAAGTGTTTGTGCAATGAGTGTGTAGAAAAAATTGAATTACTCTCTAAAAAATTAGAAGCAGTCGATGTTATTGTTGATGAATATATTTCTTCCCATAACCTCCATGTGATGACGTCTTTTGTTGGACAAATAAAGGCAAAAGTAAAAGAATTTTTAACTGATTATATTAGGAATTCAGAAAGTAATTACGCTTTTTGTTGGTCGGAATATCCGATGGGTGCAATTCATTGTAAAATGCTAATGAAAAGAGATGGCGTCTGGTGTATCGTGCAGGATGATTATGACAGAAACCCAAGGGAGATAACTACACCGTATCCTAAAATCAATGATGAAAATATTGCAGAGTATTTGACAAAATTTATAATAGAAGAAGGAAATTAAAGGGCTTTTATCATGTCGCTTTTACAATTCCAATATCGTAGCCAAAAAAGCAGTTCGTATGTGAACTGCTTTTTGTGTTGTTAATATAGTTTTCAAGAACACAAAGGAAACGTCCCCTTGTGTCGAATAAAGAAAATATTAAAAAAGAACACAAAGAAACTTTATCTTTGTGTTCGTTAGGTTATTTTATTTCATATTTTTAATGGCGGTTTGTGATGCAGTACGCAAAAGGGGGAAATTATTCCCTTTCTTGTTCAAGTTGGGCAATAGATAACATTTTATTATCTCTGCCTGGGTTGATAACAATACCAGAACAAATCTTTTTATCTTGCAAAGCAAACTTTCTTGCTGTTTCGTAATCAACAATACTAAGCCTTGTATTTGGAGTAAATATTTGCAGCAATAAATTAGGGTCAGTAAACAAAGGAATCGCCTCTGCATTAAGCTGAGGATTACGAATTGTACGTAAATGCAAAATCTTTCCACTACCTTTTTGAGCAAAATTATACCCTGCTGGCAAAGCACTATCAGTCTGCACTTTGGCTCCGTTTACAATCATTTGAGCTGCATTAGGAAAAACGTGGATTTCATAGTCTGGTGCTGATAATATTAACGGGTCACCATCGTAGATAGAAGGAGCCCAAAACAGAAGATTTTCTTGTTTTTTAGTAGTTTGAGTGTTTAATTTTTCTTGTAAGACAGAAATCAAAAAATTTTGCACCATCCCAATTGATTGGTTGTTCTGTGTCTCGCTTGCTTTAACCGCTAAAAATTTGAAGAAAATCAGCAACGTATCAACATCTGCATTTCGCATATTGTGCTGCATTGTTTGAGGGTCGTTTAGCATTAATGCCATCGGCACTGATGTAATACCATCATAGTGCATGATTTTATCCACAGCTTCTCTGACCATGGGATCCAAATGTTGACCTTGAGGGTCAACATATATGTTAGCCGGCTGGTGAGTTTGAGCCATCACAACAATTGCCTGGGGTGAAATTGTTTGTGCGTTATTGGAATTAGGAATTGCTTTTTCTTTCTTTTTGAATATGTTAAATATTCCCATAAAATCACCTCTTAAATATTATACCATTAAAACTGTTTTTTTGCAATAGATACAGGAAATCCGCCCGATTTCTCGGGCGGATAGTTTTGTTTCATAAAGTCAGCAATTACTTGTTTTCTTTGATCGCAGCCTGGGTTGCAACCCGTCGGGCGATGGGGGGGATTGGAAAGCTGACCTTTATTTTACGCTGTAGAGAAGCTCGGCGTAGGTGGGGAAGGGCCAGAATTCAC
>JAZULU010000037.1:0-6268 GCA_045603265.1 Clostridia bacterium | reverse complement strand
GGAAACAAACCCCTGCAAAATTTTTGCAGGGGTTTGTGTTTGCAGGGGTTTGTCAGTGCTCTGAGCGGACTTTTCAGTCCGCAAACAATAAACAACCTTGCTCCTTAAACTCTTTTATTTTCTCCTGAAGTCGTTCAGGAGTAACCTTAAACTTTTCAGCAAGACAATCAATGCACATAAATTCTTCGGCACCTCGGTTAATAAGCTTTTTGGTTAAACCGATTTCATTATTGGAAAGTTCTTTTGAACACTTAATACACTTATCCATCAATTACTTTGCACCTTATAAACAAGCAGGCGTGTGCATCAATCTTCTCATTGATTGTGCCGTTAACAACTTCTTTTTCTTCCTGCGTCCAGAGATTTCTCATAACAAGCTTTTTGCCTGTACCTAAATCTATGCCGATATCGGAAATCTGAAGAATCATTTCACGCTGATCCTTTTCAGAAAGGTTAACCATTAAAATTGCGATGTCACCGTTATCAAGATGCTTTATCCAGGTATCGCAGCCATATTCATAGGGCTGGGCGCCAAGCTCGTCCTGGTTAATTGCAATAACTTCCTTGTTCATTAAAATTTCCTTGGTGTCATCATCCATTGTGCGGATATCACAGCCAATCATAAGAGGCGAATTAAGCATTGACCAGATTGAGAAGTGTGTGCAATATTCTGCCTTGGTACATCCTGTAAGCCCTGCAAGGCCCTTACCGTGCATACCAACTACAAGCATATCCATATCGCCAAAACAGCTTGGTGCATTGTAGGGGATAATTTCTTTATTCTGTATATAAAGTTCCTTAATACGTACCCAGGAATCGTTTATATCGTGGGTTGTTCTCCACATATGTGCGCCTGTTGACTTTATCCATTTATAGCTGTCATCCATACCCCATGAGCAGGCTGAATAAAGAATATCCCTGCCTGTATTCTGAAGTGCAAGACCCATTTTACGGTATAAAAGTGCACTTTGTGCATTTATGGGTTTAAAGCAATAGTCATACTTTAAGAAGTCAACACCCCAGGATGCAAAGGTTTCAGCATCAATAAACTCATAATCATATGATGCAGGAAAACCACCGCAGGTTAAGGTACCACAGCAGGAATACATACCAAGCTTCAAGCCCTTTGAGTGTACGTAATCAGCAATAGCTTTCATTCCGCTTGGGAATTTTTCAGGATCAGCTTGAAGTCTGCCATTTTCATCGCGTTGTCTTAATGACCACCAATCGTCAATAACAAGATATTCATAGCCTAAGTCCTTTAAGCCTGAATCAACGAGAACGTCAGCCGTTTCCAATACAAGCTTTTCATCGATATGATGACCAAAGGTGTTCCAAGTATTCCAACCCATAGGCGGTTTTTTAACGAACACAATAAATTCCTCCTTTGACACTTTCGCTTTAACAAATTATACCACAGATACTTGCATATTTCAATAAGTTTTTATTCCCCGTCGCACAAATCGAAAACACGTACATAGTCAACCAAGAAAGTATCGCCTACTGCCTCTTTTGCCGTGTCTGTCGCCCTGCGTTCCGCACTGCGGTAACCGACAACTTCGGTAGAAATAAGAATAAACTCAGGGCAATCTGATGGGTTCGCATCAGATTTGCCTACTTCCTCGCCATCAATATAGAATGTATAACCGTTTGTATCCCACAAAACGCCAAAGCGGTGGAAAACTGTTTTATCAATTTCAGTATCCTCACCAACCATAACAGAAACTCGGTCTAAACCGTAACCGCCTGTATGTAGTGCGTGCTTAACTATTTTGCCGGGGTGGAAACTTTCCATAACGTCAATTTCCGTGCCGGTTCTGCGACTATCCAAAGAAGCACCGATGGTTGATGACTGTATCCAGAACGCAGTCCACCAGCCTTCCTCTTGTTGCAATCTGCAACGACACTCATAATAGCCGTATTTATGCTCAAAAAGAGGCTTATGGAGTTTGCCGATCCTCCATTGAAGTTCATCATCGCCAAACGTGGTTTTAACTATGGGCTCATCCATAAAGTTATAACCCGTTTGAAGTTGTGAACTTACCGGCTTTCCGTCTTCTTCTATCAAAGTAAAAACTGCATTACTTTCTCCATCGAGAGTTACACCTTTATCCGACCAGGCAAGCCACTTCTGCCCCATCATCGACATACGGTAATCCCATTTAGTTCTGTCAAGTTCTTTTCCGTCAAATTCATCTGCCCACACAAGTTTCCACTTACCTTCCTCAGGCAACAAACTATACTCATGATTTTCTACTTCAAATTTTTTCATTTTATATCTCCTTTAAAATATCATATACCGCATTATATAAATGCTTGCCCATATTGATCGCCTTTTCTTGAGTGAACATATTATCTTCAAGACCAAAATATGGCGTTTCCATAGTAACACTTGATTTTAATATTGTTCTTTTCAAAAAGTAGTTTTTAGCATTGGGAGTATTAGGACTATTCCATTGATCGCCGAATTTAATATCCTGTTCCCCTGTATAAGTCATTGAGTTTTCGTCATTTAACGTTGCTTCTCTTAAATTTTTAGATATAGTTTTATAAATTCTTTCTTCAGGAAACTGCATAATATATGGATAATCGTTAATTCCGCTGTCATGGTGAGGCGAATGAAAATCAAAGTTCATTAAAACCTTACCGCTATCGGCTATTTGACGAAGCTTTGCCGTTTCATTATATATAGGTGTTTCGCCGTAATCTCTGTTATGATCATATGGCAGACGGTTTTTCCCAGGATCACCGTCCATAACACCGTCAAAATCAACAAAGGGCACGAACAAAAACTTTATGCCATTAATTTTCTTTTTAAGACACCCTTGCGCAAAGCCTTCAAGAACGTAAGTTCCCGTTGATTCACAAGCGTGGTGCCTTGACGTTAAAACAACAATTTTTTCGCCTTCGCCTATTGTAAAACAAGGAACGCTTCTGCCTTTTTTCGTTTTTGTAAAAGTTTCGATCGTTATATTATTGGCTTCAGCAAAATCTTTAAGCATTTCTTCTGAATAGATCATATCGTGTGCAAAATAAACACAGTCTTCATTTTCAGAAAAGGAATATGAAAAAGCATCTTTTCCGTCTATTACTTCCTTTGAATTGCTCCAATGCCAATTTTTCAGATCGTGACTTACTGCAACACCGAAACGTCCTACCCGTGTGTGCCCCGGAAATCTGAAACGAAGTTTTTTGCCTTGTGCCCCTTTAACGCAGAATGCCCAATAAAAATACCCCGTGTTTTCGCGGACTTCACGCTCAAAAAAAACATCATCACCGCTTATCGAAAGAACGTTTATATTTCCACCGGGAAAATCTTTTGTTATTTCCATAATAATCCCTGCCTCTTGACATAATTATAAGTTTATTTTATTATATATTTAACTGTAAAAATATAATATTATTACTATATTTATTAGAAATCTTATTATCGGAAGTGATTTATAATGATTCTGCCCAAAATTATTGAAGTGGGAATTTATGATTCAAAGGTCGTAGATAAAAATATAAAAATCAGCAAAAATCGAAAGACAACTATGTTTGAAATTGAACTGCCAATAGAAAATGGTGGCATATCTTACGTTGATTCGGATTCAAGAGTCATTATTCCATCAATGCTCATTTGTGTAAAGCCCGATCAGATACGGCACACAAAATTCCCCTACAAATGCTTTTTTGTGCATATAGTTGTAGAAGATAAATCTTTGTTTGAAACGCTAATGAGTGCCCCTACTTTTTTTGAAACAGATAAAACAGATATTTACAAAGAAATTTTCACAAAATTAGTTAAGCATTATAATTCCTTTGATGATACTGAAGAAATCATTTTGCAAAGTCTTTTACTTGAACTTATATATACAATAAGCAAAGATTTCTCCCTAAAAAACAAAAAAGGTGATTTAACTGAAAATCACCTGATAATTGAAAAATCATTAAACTATATACGGGATCACTTAACCGAAAACTTAAGTCTTGAAAAAGTTTCAGAAGAAATGTCCTTCAGTCCCATTCATTTTCACAACACCTTTAAAAGAACCGTTGGCAAAACGCTAAGAGATTATATTGAAGAACAGCGGATAAAAAAAGCCACCGACCTATTACTTACAACCAACTATTCTCTTACCCAAATTGCCTACGAATGCGGTTTTTCTTCGCAAAGTTATTTTAGTTACGTCTTTAAGAGAAGAATGAAATCGGCTCCCCGCGAGTATGCAAAGAAGATACACAGAAGATATGAAATATAAAAATGTTTTCTTAAGTGAGCATTATTCAATTTCATTGATTGCAAAACTATAAATTTACCGAATAGTCCTTTTTAAACCCATGGGCACCGAAAATTTGCCACTTTCCTACTCCCAAGCGTTGCAGAATCGCGTTTCTTTCCTCTGAACATAATTTGGGGTCTGTATCAACCGAGGTCATCAATATCGGTGCATATTGATTATACTTTTCCTGTTCGGATGTAAGCCCATGAACATTAATATAAACATCTCCCGTAATGGCAATATGATTTGAATAATCTATTAAAATGATTTCTCCCGGCAGATGTCCGCCCTTTCCCTCATACACTTCAAAATTTAACTCACCGAAATTATAAAAACCTATCTGCGTAAGCGGCTTATCGTATGTTTCCGCACTTTTCCAAAGCACATTAACCTTTTCAGGGTTTATCGGCTTATATTCAGTAAGAATTTTACAGATATTTATATATGGCTTGTGCAAAGGATTTTCCTCGCGGTATCCGTCAAGTCCATTATATTCCTTTTCCAAGCACTTTGCTGTTTTTTCGTTTGCAATTACCTCATCAAAAATCGGCAGGAGTCCACAATGATCTACATCCCCATGAGTTATAAGTATTTTCTTTTTTACTGTGTTAAATTCGGGAATTATTTCTTTAAAGATATCAAGCATTTCCTTTTGGTAACAAGCATACCCGCTATCAACAAACAAATATTCTCTTTTACTCTTAATTATCATCGTATTGCTTCCGCATGGCGGCTCAATTAAAGTAATTTCGGTATTTTCGGAAATTTTGTGCGTGCTTATGCGAGGTGTAAAATTTTCTCCCTTAGAAAGGCTTAATAATTCTGCAAACTTACTTATACTGTCAAAGGTTCTATAAGGTGATAAACCTTTTTCATCTAATGTTTGCATAGCAAGATTAACATTTATCAGAAGCCCCTGTTTTGCATCTTCCGATAATCCCATCATTTGGGACAGACCTAAAACATATGTATTATAAAAAATGCTGTTATCGTACACGTTCTTAGAGCGGTTATAATCAATAACCCGCACCTTGCACAACTTTTCTGCCTGACTTAAGAAATAGGCGATTTTATCAGAATCATCAACATATAAACCCATTTTAAAATATTGATAATCTGTTCCGTTTTCTTGTGAACTTATGTAAGAAATATTGAAATTAAATTCACTTATAAGCTTAAGAACGTCTGTAACGCTTCCGGGAACGTCTTTTAAACAAAATTCCAACAAAACAACACTCGTTTTATCAGAGTCATCATTGCCTAAGTATCCGATTTTTTCAAGTTCCAAATCGGCTTTTTTAAGTTGTTCTTCCGTTCCATCAGCATCAATAAATAATATATGAGAGTCAATAGCTTTATTATAATTGACTCTGGTTATATTGATCCCCAACGATGAAAAGCACTCACTGGCTTTTAAAAAGGCGCCGATATGGTCAGGCATAGATGTTATATAGGTCTTTTTCATAATTATCACCTTTAAGTGAACGCAATATTTTAACTTTGAACATATTATATCATAAAACTAATGAAACACAATAAAAAACCGCCTAAAAATTTTTCAGGCGGATAGATTTTTATTGTTTGATTTACTTGTTTGTAACCTTGACTGCAACACATCGGGTGATAGGAATTTAGTCAACTATTCTGCATCTGTAAAGTTTTGAAGCGTGTTCTTCAATGCTTGGTGCAAGAATTACGCCGTTTTTAGCCTCAAATTCTTCACCGGTCCAAAGATCCTTTACAAGTACCTTTTTGTTTGTTGATAAATCAACGCCTACGTCAGCAACGTTAAGGGACATCTGTCTTGCCTTATCCCAGATATTTGCAAATAATACTGCAAAATCACCGTTTTCAAGGTGTTTTACCCAAGCATCACCACCATATTCATAAGGCTGAGCGCATTGTGCATCCTGGTTAATGGCGATAACATCCTTATTCATCATAATTTCCTTGGCGTCATCATCCATTGCACGGATATCGCAACCGATCATCAAAGGTGAATT
>JAZULU010000036.1:0-2297 GCA_045603265.1 Clostridia bacterium | reverse complement strand
AAACGTGGCTGTGCCGAAATAATCGACGATATTATTCCAATTTATAATATCCCCGTAAAGGTAAATATAAAGGAAAAAGTAAAGAGGGTATTTTCGCCTATTGAAAATATTGATTATGCCTTTACGCAAAATAAGGATTTTATTGAGTTCTCTATTGATAAAATTCATTGCCATAATATAGTTGTGCTCGAATATTAAAATATTAACAATCTGTGTACAAAATGTGCACAGATTGTTTCTTTAGGTGCAAAAATTTGTATTGATGTGTTACTGATGTTTTTGATATATTGACTTTTAAAATTCTATTTGATATCATAATATTGAGGGAGTGAGGGCTATGGATAAAATTATAAATTATGATAATTTAAGGCAGTTTGCCTATTCCAATGATAAATTGATAAAAGGCGAAATTAAGGGCATTGTGCTTAATTTTTCAGGGTGCAGCGTTTATACTATGTATGATACTGATACGCACCTTGGCAAGTTTTATGCAGAGTATGGCGTAATATTTATAATTCCATACTATAACCCATGGTCATGGATGAATAAATACGCAGTTGAATTAACTGATGAGATTTTAGATGTTATCTTTGAAAAGTACAATTTAACTAACGTGCCTATTGCATCGACGGGCGGAAGTATGGGCGGTCAGGGCGCAATAGTTTATATGGCGCGCGCCAAACGCACCCCTGAAATCTGTATAGCAAACTGCCCTAACTGCGATGCGGTGTACGGCTATTTAACAAAGCACAATAATCCCCGTACACTTTACAGCGCCTATGCTTATGAGGATGGCGATATTTTAGATATTTTGCCAAAATATTCGCCAATACATATTATTGATGAATTACCTAAAAATGCTGAGTATCACTTATTCCACGGTGATAATGATGAGGCGGTCAACTATACTGCAAACAGCAAACGTTTTTATGAAAAAATGAAGGAAAAAGGTTTTAATATAACCTTTACCCTTTGCAAAGGTAGAGATCACGCCAAGGTTTTAATTGATTCTGATGTTCCTGCAAAAAGGCACATATTAAATAAATTTAATATTAAATTTGATAAGTTGGAAAGCCAATTTGAGGCTAACCATACGGTATAAAAAAATGAACGTAGTAATTGCGATTGATTCCTTTAAGGGAAGTATGACAAGCCTTCAGGCAGGAGAAGCCTTAAAAAAAGGTGTTTTAAAAGTTTACCCCGAAGCAAAAGTTGATATATGCCCAATGGCTGATGGCGGTGAGGGTACTGTTGAAGCCATAGTTTTATCAAATGACGGAAAATTTGTTTCTTGTGAAGTATCTGATCCCTTAATGCGAAAAATTCAGGCAAGATACGGCATTGTAAATAAAACGGCAATTATTGAAATGTCGGAGGCTTCAGGCATAACCCTTGTAAATGATAGCGAGAGAAATCCTTTAAATACCACGACCTTTGGTACAGGTGAAATGATAAAGGATGCCATAGAAAAAGGGTGTAGAGAATTTATAATCGGCATCGGCGGAAGTGCCACCAATGATGGCGGAACGGGTATGCTTTCTGCTTTAGGTTTTCAGTTCTTGGATGAACGCGGTAACGAAATATCAAAAAGCGGTAAAGGCTTAAAAAATATTAAAACCATAAAAACTGACGGCGCTTTAAAAGAACTTAAAGAATGTACTTTTACTGTTGCATGCGACGTTAAAAATCCACTTTGCGGTGATAACGGCTGTTCAAGAATTTATGGTCCCCAAAAGGGCGCAACGGAAGAAATTATATGCGATATGGATCTTTGGCTTAAAATTTATGCAGAACTTACAAAAAGCATAAATGAAAAAGCCGATGAAAATTATCCCGGTGCAGGTGCGGCAGGAGGAATGGGCTTTGCATTTCTTTCTTATCTTAACGGGGAACTTAAATCGGGTATTGATATTGTTACAGAATCGGTAAAACTTGAAGAAAAGATTAAAAATGCAGATGTTGTAATAACGGGCGAAGGTCGCCTTGACGGGCAGAGTATTATGGGAAAAACTCCAGTAGGTGTCGCTAAAATAGCAAAAAAATACAACAAAAAAGTGCTCGCTTTTGCAGGCGGAGTTACTGAAGATGCTTTTGTTTTAAACGAGCATGGTATTGATGCCTTTTTCCCGATAGTAAAAAAGCCTTGCACTCTTGACAGTGCAATGGAAGAAAACAATGCAACAAAAAATATCACTGATGCTTGTGAGCAGGTGTTTAGGGTAATTAAAATGATGGAGGAATAGTTAATGTATAACGAAAAACTTTATGAGCAGGTATTAAATAAAAAGCATCATGCT
>JAZULU010000035.1:0-5391 GCA_045603265.1 Clostridia bacterium | reverse complement strand
CATCACTATGTACTTTTCAAGGAGCTTTCTTCACTTCCTTCGGCGCCCTGCCAAAGTCAGCCTGTTAATAATACCAAATTTAAGAACTTTTGTCAACCACTTTTTTTACTTTTTTTAAAGTTTTTTTCGCAGTCACTTTTTTTCTTAATTTCGTGCCCTCTCCCTTCAAGGCTTGCTTATTATATTACGTTCACCATTTTTTGTCTACTACTTTTTTGTGAACTTTTTGTAACTTTTGAAAGCTTCTTTGTTTTACTATATTTTTGTTTGTTTTTTGATATTGACTTCCATTATCACCGTGTATATAATTAAGAAAAAAAAGAGGTGCGTTATGAAAAAAGTATTATTATTAGGTGATTCCATACGTTTAATAGGTTATGGAACAAAAGTTCCGGAACTTTTAGGGGATGAATATACGGTATATCAAAGTCAGGACAATAATCGTTTTGCAAAATATACATTATATCATCTTGCCGATCATTTTAAATATATGCCTGATCCTGATATTATCCATTGGAATAACGGTTTATGGGATAGTTGCGTTAAATATGTTGAAGACGGTCCTTTTACCCCTATTGATGAATATATTGCTGACATGCTCAAAATCTTGCGCGAATTAAAAAAACGCACCCCAAACGTTATATTTGCCAAAACAACACACACTCGACCCGGTTTTAATTTTTGTGGAATCAACCCCAATAGAAATTTAGTTATAGATAAATATAATGAGGCCATCGTTCCAATACTTAAAAAGGAAGACGTTCTTATTCACGATTTCAATCCGATGATCGATGCTGACGACTCGCTTATATGTGACGATAATATCCATTTATCCCAAAAGGGCATTGACCTTTGTGCAGCACAAGTGGTAGAAATGATCAAAAAGTTTAATTGAGAAGCTACGGCTTCTCTTTTTTATTGCATTTAACGTTGAAGTTTGGTATAATAAATATATAAACATAAAGAGGTACAAAAAAATGATTACATCTGCTTGGAAATTTGGCAAAGATATTGAAGAAATTACATATATTCGTTCATCGGTAAATGATACTTGGGATAGTTTTGATGAGAAGTCAATTCACCTTATTATATATAATGAAGGCGATCCCGTTGGTTGCGGAAGCATATATTTTGATTCCGGTTGTTATAACATTGCCCACCTTTCGGTTGTTCCTGAAATGCAAAGACAATATATCGGCGACCTGATGATAAGATTACTTATGATAAAAGGATTTAATATGATGGCAGATAAAATTGCCGTCAATTCACCTCTTGATACAAAAGATTTTTTTGAAAAATACGGATTTAAATCTGTTGAAAATTTTGAAAAATCTGTAAAAATGGAGGTAACACCGCAAACGCTTATTATGAATAGTAAATGCGGGCACGATTGCTCAAATTGTGTAAATAAGGATTCATGCGCGGCAAAATAAAAAAAATTATGTATATAGTTTCAATTATAGTACTATTACTTCTTGCATTTTTCTTTAAATTTGCTTTAAAAGGATATTCGTTTTTATCACTTGTGCTTTTATTTATTGCCTTAATAGTCGGTGCGTATTTTGTGCTCTCGACAAAAGAAACGGCACTTTTCAAAAAACTACGCATTATATTAACCGTTCTCGTATCAATACTAATTATTGTAATGACTATATCCGAAATTCCCGTTATAAGTTACATGCACAAGCGTGAAAAAGCGGAGTCAAATATCTGTATTGTATTAGGTGCGGGTGTGCATGGGAAGACCCCATCGCGCGTGCTTAATCAGCGCATAAATGCGGCATATGATTTTCTTACTGAAAACCCTGATGCTATAGCAGTTTTAAGTGGTGGACAAGGTCCCGGTGAAGAAATTACCGAAGCCCAATGTATGAAAGAACGTCTTATATCAAAAGGCATTGACGAAAGTAGATTATATCTTGAAGATAAATCAACATCCACCGAAGAAAACATGAAGTTTTCAAAGAAACTTATAGAAGAAATTGCACCCGGCACAACAAAAGTTACGGTAATTTCAAGCGATACACACCTTTATCGGGCATGCTTTATAGCCAAAGAAAACGGTTTTGAACCAACGGGTTATTATGCCTATACCGATTACCACGTTTTAAGGTTTACATACATGTTACGCGAAGGTGTTGCCGTCTGGAAAGAATGGATATTATAAAAACAAAAACTCCTGCAAAAGCAGGAGTTTTTTTGCGTAAATAGAGCAACACGCAGTTGCAAGGAATTGGCGTGCTTTTTTACATATTTTTGGAAGCAAAATTCCAAGCATCACGGCACATTTCATCAATGCCGAGTTCTGCGGTCCAGTTAATAAGTTCTTTTGCTTTTTGGGCGTCGGCGAAGTTTGCAGCAACGTCACCGGAGCGACGAGGCTGAATTTTTACGGGAATATCTTTTCCGCTTGCTTTCTTATATGCTTCAACAACTTGAAGAACGCTATAGCCGTTACCCGTGCCGAGATTTACGGTAAGAACACCCTTGTTCTTTTCAAGATAGCGCATTGCGGCAAGATGCCCTTTTGCAAGATCAACAACGTGAATATAATCGCGGACACCAGTACCATCAACTGTATCGTAATCATCACCGTAAACGTTAAGATATGGAAGTTGCTTAAGTGCAACTTTGCAGATATAAGGTACAAGATTATTGGGTATACCGTTGGGGTTTTCGCCGATAAGACCTGACGGATGAGCACCGATAGGATTGAAATAACGAAGAAGTGCAACACGCATTTCAGGATCAGCAACAGCAAGATCGCGTAAGATCTGCTCCTGCATAACCTTAGTCCAGCCATAGGGGTTTGTTGCAGAAGTGCGCATATCTTCCGTTAAAGGAGGGAGATTATCGCAACCGTAAACCGTTGCAGAAGATGAGAAAACAATACTCTTAACATTAAACTCATTCATAACTTTCAAAAGAGTAAGTGTTCCCGAAATATTATTGCTATAGTAATAATGAGGTTTTTCAACAGATTCGCCAACTGCTTTAAGACCTGCAAAATGAATAACACAATCAATTTTATGTTTTGAGAAAACTTCACGAAGACCGTTTTCATCATTAATATCAACTTTATAGAAAACACAACTTTTGCCGGTAATTTCCTTAACAGCATCAAGAGATTCAACTTTAGAGTTGATAAGATTATCAATAACAACAACCTCAAAGCCTGAATTTAAAAGTTCAACGCAGGCATGAGAACCAATAAAACCTGCACCGCCGGTAACAAGAACCATAGTAAAAGACCTCCAAAAAATCGTTAGGTTTATTATACATCAAATATAAAAACAAGGCAAGTATAAAAAGCGAAAATAAGGGCAATATATAAAAAAAGGAGGTTTTAACATGATTGAAAAAGATACTATACGGCTTTTAAGAGAATGTGATGCAGGCGTAAAAATGGGTGTAAAATCTATTGATGACGTGCTTGAGTACGTTGATTCGGACGAAATGAAAAATATTCTTGTAAACTGCAAGAGTGAGCATAATGACCTTAAAAATGAGATAAATGCACATTTGAGCAGATTTGAAGATGACGGAAAAGAGCCTGCAATGATGGCAACTGCAATGTCCTGGATGAAAACCAACGCAAAACTTATGATGAATGAATCTGATGAAACGGTTGCGGATCTTATGACAGACGGTTGCAACATGGGTGTTAAGTCACTTAACAAATATCTTAATGAATATGAAGCCGCCGACGAGTTTTCAAAGGATATTACAAAACGACTTATAAATCTTGAGGAACGGCTTGCAATAGACTTGCGTGGATTTTTATAAAAAGGTATAAAAAAAGATGCTTCAATTTGAAGCATCTTAATTTTTTAGAATCTATCCATTGGCAACGTTATTGTTGATGAAGTTGCCGTTGGTTTTGCGGGTTCCTGGGTAGCTGTTGGCTGATTTGGAGCCGCAGTTGCCGTAGGTGCCGCAGTTGATGTAGCCGTGTTCTCAGTTCCCTGATTTGTTGTGGGGGTATTTGTCTGATTAGGAGCCGCGGTAGGAGTTATGATACCTTCAGTAGCTGTAGGATCATCTTCCGTATCGAGTATATCCTCTTCCAGATCAATACCGGGATCACCTGGATTGTTAGGGTCCACGGGAAAGTTATTTTCCACGCCCTGATTATTATCCGTATTATCGGAAGTTCCGTCAGTTACCTCTCCCCCCTGCTGAGTAGCAGGAGGGGTTGTGGTAACGGGATCATCAGGTAATTTCTTGTTGTTTTTGCATGAGGCTAAACAACAAACACAAACAACTACGAGAAGAATTGATATTAATTTTCTCATAAGAGTTCATCTTCGGGAAGGTCGAATTCACCGTCTCCAACACTCTGGTTTGTAAAAATATCGGAAGCCTTGATTTCAATAATATCAAGTTCGGGTTTTGTATATTTTTTCATCTTCATAGCCTCCTTTATTAGTTTGCGTATGCGATTGCAGCGTTACTATAGTTTGCGATAGCCTTAACGATATCAACTACTGTGCTACCTTCATACTTAGCATTGATGTAAGCATCAACGTTGTATTGTACTTCACTGGTTACATTGCCACCGATCTCAACTGTGATGGTGTAAATCTGCTTGCTGCCAGTTGCTGTGATAGCATCTGTATAAACAACGCCACCGTCAACTGCAACTTCTTCACCGTTAAGTTTTACAACAGCGCCTGTTGCATCACCGGTAAGAGTGAACTTAAGTTTGTAAACGTTTGAAATGTTCATGCCAACACTCTTAACCTTGTAAGCGCCTTCGTTCTTAACAATTTCTCTTGTAGGTGCAAGAGAAGCTGCATCGAATGTTGTGAATGTCCAGTCTTCGATACCTGCATACTTATCAGCAGTTACGAGAGCATCAGTTTTGTAACCGGTGTGGTTCTGTGAAGCAGCACCGTAAGCAAGCATATCAGCGATAAGAGTATTAAGTTCAGCATCGCCCTTAGTACCATACATATTAAGTGCATAGTCCTTAACGCTGTATCTCCTAAGAACTGCGATGTTCTGACCATCGTTAACGAGGTAAGCTTCAATGTTATCGCCCATTGCCTGAGGATTGATGCCGGTATAAGCGAACTTATAAAGACCTGCATATTCGCCTTCAGTTACAAGAACGCCTGCAACAGAAGTTGTCTGCTCGTTACGAACGAAGTTCATGGTTGCATCTTCATAGTCTTCGCCAAGTGAAGCGTAGTAGTTAATTGTAAGTGTTGAGCCAAGTTCAAGATCTGCACCAACGATGTTGAAATCAGGTGTGATACCGATCCAACCCTTGTTCCATGAACTGAACTTTGTTGCCTTTGTTTCGTTATAATCAGCATCGACAACGAACTGTGTTCCGTTAGGAGCATAATCTTCGCCGATCTTGTTAAGGTTTATACGCATAAAGAG
>JAZULU010000034.1:0-5400 GCA_045603265.1 Clostridia bacterium | reverse complement strand
AATAAAATAATATTTACTAATTCCAATTTTTTCACTTATTTCATCCATCGTAATATCCTATTTAATATTTTCAAGAATATATGTTATGGCATATTTTATTATATTATAAATTTTTTTTTCGTGAGAAATTTCAGTTGAGTAATTATGATATAGATAACATAATGCAGGCAAAACTGCTGCAGCAATATCAATATACTCATAATTTTTAGACATGATGTTATATATGTTTTCAAAATATTCAATAAGAGTTTTATCACACGAAATGGATTCGCTAAATTGAAATTTGCTCGTATCAATGCCGTTTTTAAATGCAAAATCACGGTCAATAATTATGCAGTGATATTCCATCAAACTCTCTGTAGAAAAAGAATGTAAAACGTTGCTGTTTACGATCACAACATCATCTTTTGCTACTTTGATGGAATTTTCATCACATGAAACGTATCCTTCGCCATCTATAAAATGAAGAATTTCAATATTTTCGTGCCAGTTGATATCTTTTATTTTTCTTTCGGAAGAGCGAATTGTTTTATGATAAATTATCGGCATATTTTTCATATAATTTTGATGGTTTTCAAAAAGTATACTTGTAATCAATGAAAAGCACCTCCATTTGGATTGATTATACAATATTACAAAAAATATTTCAATATTTTCTTTCTTGAATTTTTATTAAAATCACTATTGAAAAACAGGGTATTATGTGATATGCTATAAAAAAACGGAGGTGTTGATCATGGCAAAGGGGTATCAGACTGCAGTGTATTATTTTCCTAACTGGCACGTCGATGAGGCAAATGAGAGAAAACATGGAAAAGGTTGGACGGAATGGGAGCTTTTAAAGCATGCAACTCCAAGATTCGAGAATCATCAGCAACCTAAAGTTCCCTTGTGGGGATATGAAGATGAAGCAGATCCGTCTGTTATGGAAAAAAAGATTGATGCTGCGGCAGATCATGCAGTTGATTGTTTCTTGTTTGATTGGTATTGGTTTGAAAACAGATCTTTTTTATCACGTTGTCTTGAAGAAGGCTATATGGGAGCAAAAAATAATGATAAAGTTAAATTTGCACTTATGTATGCCAACCATAAAAACTGGGGCAACAATCATCCGGCTCGTGCTAATGAGCCTATGCATGCAGACTTAACTTGTATAGTTGATGAAAAAACCTTTGTTGAAGCAACGGATTACTGCATAGAAAAATATTTTGCTCATCCCTCTTATTGGAAAGTTGACGGGAAGTTATACTTTTCTTTCTATGAATTAAGTACCCTTATTAAAAGTCTTGGTGGTATGGAAACATGCAAGCGTGTTATTGCAGAATTCCGTGAACGTGTAAGGGCAAAAGGGCTAGGAGAATTACATCTTAACGCAGTAATGTTTAATGTTAAGGTTCTGCCTGAAGACGGTATCCTTGCTTCACCTAAGGAACAACTTGATTATTTGGGATTTGACAGTGCAACAAGTTATGTTTGGACGCATCATCAGCCATTTGATTTTCCAAGGCATGTTTATGAAAAAATCAAAGCAAAAGTTTTTGAGGATATAAAAAAATATGATGAGGAATTTACAATTCCGTATTATCCCAATGCTACAGTGAGTTGGGATTCAAGTCCCAGATGCTGTCAGAGTGATATTTACGGTGATTACGGCTATCCTTTTACGGGAATTCTCGAGATTTCACCTGAACAGTTTGAAGATCAATTAAATGAGATCAAAAAGCATTTAAGTAATAAACCTGAAAAAGATAGAATCTTAACCATAAATGCTTGGAATGAGTGGACTGAAGGCAGTTATCTTGAGCCTGATACTGTGAACGGATATAAATATCTTGAAGCAATAAAAAAAGTTTTCGGATAAAAAGTGCCATATTGGCACTTTTTTTCATATTATATAAAAACCTATTGTAAGTTTTTTGTGTTTTTGGTATAATAATATCATTAAATTGAAAGAGGATATTCAATATGATAAAACTTGACGATTACAAAAATAAAAACATTCACTTTATTGCAATCGGCGGTCACAGTATGTGTGGATTAGCTGAGATTTTACATAATTGGGGATTTACAGATGTAAGTGGATCAGACAGATCAGATAGTGATGCACTTCAGCGCCTTAAAAGTTTAGGGATAAATGCAACGGTAGGGCACAGTGTTGATAATGTAAAAAATGCTTCACTTGTTGTTTATTCAGCAGCCATTCCAAAAGATAACGTTGAACGTGCTTATGCGGAAAATAACGGTATTCCTTGTATTGATAGAGCCGCAATGCTTGGTCTTATTTCTGCAAAATGTAAAAAGTGCATTGGTGTTGCAGGCACACACGGCAAAACAACAACAACCTCAATGGTTTCTGAAATTTTCTATCGCGCAGAGGTCGAGCCCACCATTCATATAGGGGGCGTTCTTCCGACTATTGGAAGTAACGTATATACGGGAAAAGACGAATTTTTTATTACTGAAGCCTGCGAGTACGTTGATTCATATCTTACCTTAAAACCACATATTGCAATAGTTTTAAATATTGATTCAGATCATCTTGATTATTTTAAAACAGTTGATAATATTGTTAAATCATTTACAACTTACTGTCAGCTGGTTGATGAAGATGGTTACGTTGTTGGTTGCTATGATGACGAAAGAACGTTAAATATGATGAAAAAATGCGGAAGAAGATTTGTTTCCTACGGTTTTTCAAAGGAAGCAGATTATCACGCAGAAAACGTAACTTATTCTGACGATGGTTTCCCAAGATACGACATGTTTAAAGGCAACGAATTTTTGGCACACGTTGAATTATCAGTTATAGGTGAAGTAAATGTTCTTAACTCAATGGCGGCGATCATTTCTGCACTTTTATGTGGGTTAACACTTGAACAAGCACTTTTTGGTATTAAAATGTATACAGGTGCAGGCAGACGCTTTGAATATCGAGGAAGCTATAACGGTGCAAAGATTTATAACGATTACGGTCATCATCCCGAAGAAGTTGCCGCAACAATAGAAGCAACAAAGCATGTTAAAAAGAACAGATTGTGGCTTATATATCAGCCTGCGTTATTCACGCGTACAAAAGCACAGTTTGATAGGCTTGTTGATTGTTTCCATAATGCCGATAAAACTGTTCTTATTGACGTTTACGGCGATCGTGAGCCTTTTGATCCTACAATTAACTCAAAGATGATAGTTGACAAAATTATTGAAAAATACAACGATGATTGCATTTATATTCCCACAATGGAGGAGTGCGGTGCATATCTTAAAACACAACTTGAGCCTGATGATCTTGTTCTTATTATGGGCAGCGGTACTGTAGATATTTTAGATAAGTTTATTCTCAATTAAAGGTGATTTTTAATGAATATTTGTATATATGGTGCAGCAAGTGATACCATAGATAAAATATATATAAATGCAGGAGAAGAACTCGGCAGGAAAATTGCACAAAGAGGGCATAGCCTTGTGTACGGTGCAGGTGCAACCGGAATGATGGGGGCAGTTTCTCGCGGTGTTGAAGAAAAGGGCGGCTCTGTTACCGGTGTTGTTCCCGAATTTTTCACCAATGAAGAAGTTCTTAATATTGATTGCACTAAACTAATTCGCACAAAAACAATGCGCGAACGCAAGCAAATTATGGAAGACAGTTCTGATGCATTCATTGTAACTCCCGGCGGAATAGGCACCTTTGAAGAGTTCTTAGAGGTACTTACACTTAAACAGCTGAACCGTCACAATAAACCCATTGTTTTATTTAACGTAAACGGCTTTTATAACAGTATGATTTCGATGCTTGATGAAGCAATAAAAGGCAATTTTATAAATATAGAGTGCAAAGAAATGTATCCTGCCTTTAAAACTGCCGATGAAGTTCTTGATTATATTGAAAACTACGAAAAAATGGATCTATCCAAAATGAAAGTGAGATAATTATGTTATCATTTGAAAGTGATTATATCCAAGGCGCACATCCTGAAATCTTAAACAAACTTATTGAAACAAATATGGAGCCCTTATCAGGCTATAGCACCGATAAATACTGCGCAAGTGCAAGAGAGAAAATAAAAAAAGCATGTGATAAAGAAGGTGCAGACGTTTATTTTTTAGTTGGCGGAACTCAGACAAACCAGGTTGTTATTTCAGCAACTCTTAAACTTTACGAAGGTGTTATTTCAGCCGTAACGGGCCACATTAACGCCCATGAAGCAGGTGCAGTTGAATTTATTGGACATAAGGTTTTGGCTCTCCCAAATCATAACGGCAAAATTGATGCAAAAGAACTTGAAGATTACGTTAAAACTTTTTATGCTGATGATAATCACGAGCATATGGTTTTTCCCGGTATGGTATATATTTCCCATCCCACAGAATATGGAACGTTATATTCAAAATCGGAGCTTACTGAAATAAGCAGAATTTGCAAAGAATATTCAATGCAACTGTTTATTGACGGCGCAAGATTAGGCTACGGCCTTATGAGCAATGATACTGACGTCACCTTAAAGGATATTGCTGAACTTTCTGATGTTTTCTACATAGGCGGAACAAAAGTAGGTGCGCTTTGCGGAGAGGCAGTTGTTTTTACTCATAATAATGCGCCAAATCATTTTATGAACACAGTAAAGCAACACGGTGCAATGATCGCAAAGGGCAGGCTTTTGGGAATCCAGTTTGATACGTTGTTTACCGATGATTTGTATTTTAAAATCAGCAAACACGCTATTGAAATGGCTGAAAAATTAAAGGATATTTTTACAGAAAAAGGTTATAAATTTTTCCTTGATTCACCGACAAATCAACAGTTTATTATTTTAGAAAACAAACAGATGGAGGAATTAAAGAAAAACGTTCGCTTTGGCTTCTGGGAGAAGTATGATGAAGATCACACGGTTGTTCGTTTTGCAACAAGCTGGGCAACAACCGAAGAAGATATTTTAAAACTTAAGGAATTGATATAAAAAAGGGCTGATTTTTCAGCCCTTTTTACTTCATTTCATAAACTGCATATTGATCTTTTTCGGCAAATTTCAATGCGTTGTAAATATTTTTTAATTCGGTTTTTGCCGATTCTTCATCCTTATACCAACCAAACACGTTGTTTGAATAAATCCCACTTCTTACTGTTATAACAAAGGGAAACTTGTTGGATTTAGGATTTTTACTGTTTGCATTATGAACTTCAGCAGATAGGAGAGGACATAATAATTTTTTATCCTGCGAAAGAATGTATAATCTGTCCTTTGATTCATTTGCATCTTTCATTCCTTCTAAGGCGCTGATTACTCCATCCTCAATCTGATCCTCAAAAGATAATTCCATTTCTATTTTATTTACTATCTGCTTTGGAAGCTCCTCCAAAAGTTCGCTTTTTAATTTTTCTAATAATTCATTAATGTTTTCCAT